>CAZKJA010000609.1:0-1502 GCA_964552925.1 uncultured Treponemataceae bacterium | reverse complement strand
GGAAGGCGCGGGAATTGAAGGCGGAGCTGGCGGCCGGGGGGGACGCGAAGGGGTTCAGGATAGCGGATTCGGATTATTCGGCGTACCTCGTGTTCCTGGAGAACTCGACGAGGACGCGGGAGAGCTTCCGCAACGCGGCTCTGTTCCACCGCGTGCGCGCGAGCATGTTCGACGCGGCCACATCGAGTTTCGCCAAGAACGAGAGCATGACGGACGCGATCAAGATGCTCGTCGGCTACGCGCCCGAGTCGTGCTTCATCGTACGCTCGAAGCTCGAGGGGGTATGCGCCTGGCTGGCCGACTACCTCGGGCCGTGGGCAGAACGCTCGGGGCACACGAGGCCGGTGTTCATAAACGCGGGGGACGGCAAGCACGAGCATCCGACTCAGGAGTTCCTCGACGAGTTCAGCTTCCTCGAGCAGTTAGGCTGGGACGACAGCCGTATCCACCTGGCGTTGCTCGGTGACCTCCACCACGGGCGCACTGTACATTCGAAGGCGGACGGCCTGCGCGTGTTCAAGGATGCCGTAGTCGACCTGGTCGCCCCGCCAGAGTTGTCGATGCCCGGGGTCTACGTCGACAAGATGCGCCGCAACGGCTTCGAGGTCCGCGAATGGGCCTCGATAGACGAATACCTGGCTTCGGGTAAAACCGCGCCGATCTGGTATTTCACCCGGCTCCAGCTCGAGCGGATGGGCGAGTCGGTGCTCGAGAAGGCGCCCGCGCTACGAAAGGCAGTCACGTTCCGCAAGGACATGCTCGGGAGACTCCGCGACGACGCGCAGTTCTACCACCCGCTGCCGCGCGACAGGCTCGCCCCGACGATCCCGACCTTCCTCGACGATACGCAGCTGAACGCCTGGGACGCGCAGTCGGCCAACGGTTACTACACCCGCGCCGCGCCTATGGCGATGCTCGCGGGCGCCATCGGCGACGACTTCGAGGGCGAGAGCCTCGCGCCGACCCAACTCGACGCTGACTTCATCGTCGAGGCACCGGTCTCGAGCTCTCCGAAGCCGGAGTACAAGGTCGGCATCAAACCGGTGGAATCCGGCATGGTGATCGACCACATCGCCTCGGGCCTGCCGCCTGAGGAGATATGGAACCGCATAGACAAAATCCGGCGCGTGCTCGGCCTCAACCTTCGCTCGTCGCACGGCGTGTTCCATACCAACTCGGGCGACTACAAGGGCATCGTGTCGGTACCCGACCTCCTGTCCTTCGGCGAGAAGGAGCTGAAGCGCCTCGGAGCGGTGTCGCCGGGCTGTACGCTCAACCTGGTCGAGGACCACGCGGTAGTCAAGAAGTACCGGCTGGGCATGCCGCCCCGCATATACAACTTCGACGATATCGCCTGCCGCAACGAGAACTGCGTCTCGCACCCGTCCCACCAGGAACACGTGGAAACGTCGTTCGTCCGGAAGGCGGGCACGAACACCTTCGTCTGCCGCTGGTGCGAGAAGGAGCACGACTACCCCGAGATATGGCAACTGTGATCCGGG
>CAZKJA010000608.1:0-1508 GCA_964552925.1 uncultured Treponemataceae bacterium | reverse complement strand
GCAGCCAGCACGTGCAAGCGATCATGGTTCTTCTGGAGCTTGTCGATATCGATGCGGCCTTCAAGAGCCGCAAGCCCGCCATCGCGATACAGCCACAGGCCAAGGTCGCATGCATGGGAATCGGCTACTACCGCAGGATCGAGATGAAGCGCTCCGGATTTGTGCAGGAGTACTTTGGAAACCCATTGCTTGTGCTGGAGGCGTACGGTCGCGGTGTCAAGCTCGCCGAACTTGATCATGTCGCTCGGACCGTGGGAGATGATACCCGAGAGCGTCCTTATGACCGCGTCAGCGGACTTGCCGCCATCCGCGTTCAATTTTATCGCGTCCAGCAGTTGAAGGTTCAGCTGGACGAGACCGGCGTCAAGCGTTCTAATTGAATCCTCCGTGGTTGTAGCGCTTGTTTTCGTGGCTGTTATACCGTTCCTGATTGATATGACCGCAGAGGCGATATCCCTCGAGCCAGCCTCAATTTCGTCGGTCGCCGCCTTGGTATGCCCGACTGCAGTGACGATCTCGGCGGCTCCGCCGGATAGTTCCGTGATCGCCGCGGCAATCTCGTCAAAGGAAGCAAGTGTATTCCCGACAATGGCATCAATCTCGGCGAACGACTGAGTCCCCTTGTTGCCGGCATCCCGAGCGTCGGAAATCGAGTCGTCTATGGACTTCAGCAAGGCGTCTATCGCGGAAGCCTTCTCTCCTGCTGTATTAGCCAACTTCCTTATCTCGTCCGCGACGACCGCGAAACCACGCCCCGCATTGCCGGCATGTGCGGCTTCGATGGCCGCGTTCATGGCCAGCAGATTGGTTCTCTCGGAAATATCATGAATCGCATGGACCATTTCCGCCATCTGCGCGGCCCGTTTTGCGAATTCATCGATTACCCTGGAAATGCTCATGGCCGTATTCGCGCTCTCGTGGGACTTGATGGCCAGTTCATTGTTCGCCTTCTTGCGGTCGGCAACGACTCGAGCAATACCGGCGGCGGAAGCGGACATCTGCTCGATGGCGGCTGAGGACTGGACGACCACCGCGGACTGCCGGGCCGCAAGATCCGCGAGGCTGGAAGCGCTCGCGCCGAGTTCTTCCGCGGCGCTCGCTGACTCCTCGATTTCCTTAGTCAAAAGAATTCCTGCCTTGGCAATGCTCGAAGAACCTATTTTAATCCCGGTAATGGATCCCAGGACTTCTTCCAGTTTTCCCGACAAACCAGATGCTGTAGAACGCGAAGCGTCGGCCAGACGCCGTGTATCCGAAATCATTTTCCCAAGGATCGCTTCTGGAGGAAGATCGCCTCGTAAAATTCCTTCGAAGCGCTGGCTCGTCAAAGCATCATGGCGGCGAATTCGAATGATTGAAAATGTCGATATTGCGATACAAAAAAGAATGCAGCCTAAGAGAACTATAGTGCTGGAAATCAAGGGCTTTCCTCCTGCATTCTGTATTCAAGATAATATATATAATTAAAGAGCTGGCGCCAAATACTTTCTCAAGCAACTGGCACACCT
>CAZKJA010000607.1:0-1536 GCA_964552925.1 uncultured Treponemataceae bacterium | reverse complement strand
CTCCGGAAGAACTAGAGCTTTATTCCTACGTGCAAGATAATGCCCTCCGGGTAGCTAATGAAATTGCCCAAAGAGTTTTGGCTTCTCCGGTTGATAAGGGCGGGATTGTGTTGGTATATGGAGTACAAAATTCTGGAAAGACGATTGTGGCATGTAAATTATTAGATTTGCTGGCAGAACATGGCCGAAAAGTAATAGCTTCACAACCGGGAGTGAACAGACCAGATGTACCCAAAGGCAAATATTATTCTCGAAGTGGAGTTGAGAAGCGAGTGGTTTCGTTTGATTCAAAAACGGATATTGTGAAAATGTTTAATCAGGCAGATGTAGTTATTGTGGATGAGATCCAATTCGTACCCTATGAATTGCAAGTAGCGTTTTTGAAAGAAGTGACTTCATTTGTCGAGCGGGGAGGGTGGTTATTGGCAATTGGAGTGGTTATGACGGCCCAAGGTGGAGAGTTTCTTTTGCCAGCTATACTTAAAGAGCGGTCGATTAAAACCTATGAGTTGACAGCGACGTGCCAAAAATGTGGGAGGAAGGGAGCACGACTAAATCAGCGCTTAATCAATGGAATACCAACAGTTTCGGAAGATCCCGAATTAATTGCTCCATCAGATAAAGTGGTCTACGAACCTAGATGTAGCGATTGTGTAGTTGTGGTAGGATGAGGTGGCAAAATGAAAATATATTTTACATCAGCTATCAGTAATGTTTCTCCAGAGGTACGTGGTTTGTATACAAAAGTGATCAGAATTTTGGAAGATTTGGGGCATACGGTTATCGCTAATCACTTGCAAAATAAGGATGAGAAGGTAATTGAAAGCCAAACGGAGAAGGATGCACTGGAAATACAGAGCAAGATGAGTAAATGGAAGAAACAAGCGGATTTGGTGGTAGTTGAGGCATCGACCCCATCTTTCGGAGTCGGTCAGGAAATTGCGGAGGCGTTAGCGGATAATCGCCAAGTAGTGATTTTGTTCTTAAAAGGAAAGAAACCCCATGTTTTAGTCAATCAAGGACAGGATTCAATGTATTTGGTCGAGTACACACCAGAAAATCTGCGTGAACAATTAACTGAGTATGTTGATTTTGCCAAGGCAAATAGCGATACGAGATTTAATTTCTTTATTTCCCCGCAGATTGGGTCTTATCTGGACTGGATCTCTAGGAAAAAGAAATTGCCCAGAGCGGTTTATTTACGCCGATTGATCGAAGATGATATGAAATTGAACAAAGATTATGAAGAAGCATAAAACCAGAGAAGAAAAAATTCAGAGCGGGTACCGATTAAAGAATTTTAAACTGCAGGCAGAAACAAGAACGGTAGAGAAAGACCACGAAGAATTCGGCTATTTGGCGAGCAAATATGTAGTGGCCGATTTGACCAAGACCGCGATCTTTTCGTTGGTGATTGTGAGTATGTTGCTGATAGCAAAAAAATGGTTGGGGTAGTGTTACACTAGGAACATGAGTGTCTGGAAAAGTGTGGGACAAAGTTTGGCGGGACTAGCTGGCCATGCGGCTAAGCGGGTA
>CAZKJA010000606.1:0-1556 GCA_964552925.1 uncultured Treponemataceae bacterium | reverse complement strand
AACGCGCCAGGAGCGTGGAATAATCCAATTCCAAACGGTACTGGCGCCTACAATTTTCAGCAGATGCTCAACCAGTTCAGCGAATGGGATATATACAAGGGCTACGAATTCTCGGTGCGTATGCTAGGACAGAGGAGGCCGTGATGAAGAAGCTGGCAACGATACTGCTATTAATACTCTCGTTCTGCGCCGTGGAGGCGCAGGACATCCTGTACTTCCCACACGACAGCACGTGGACCGATGTGAATGATGGAAAGAAAAGTCGGATCGATTTTGTTTCATATACTGATATAGAGTATGTGCTTGTGGATGGCATGTATGTCTATTTAAGTATTCTCGATACGAGAAGAACCGATTTGAAGAAGCTTTTAGGTAGCTTTACAAGCTCCACGACCATCCAAACTGACGTGTCGACCGGGTATCGTTTTTTTAAGAACACGATGAAAGGTTGGTACAGTAAACCATTTTCGACATATGTCCTTATAGGGAGTGATTTTTTCCTGGTTGTGAACAATTTCTACGGCGCGGATGGAAACCTTCACCTTGATGGCGCTGTCAATGATTTCACCGCTAAGTCATCAATGGAAGATGGCCGTAAAGGGCGTATCGGAATTAAGGGTGAACGTGAAACGTATCAGTACAAGTATCTCGATGGCGGCATAGCCGCTATTACCGCCTCCTCGTATCTGACGGAGACGCTTGGCGGTAAGACTCTCGATTATCGCCCCGAATACATGATGAACCGTATATGCAAGGCCGCCGACGGCTGGGAGTTTTATCCAGAATTCGACAACTTCATGCGCTGCTGGGCCGAAGGCGTCCCGGGGGATGGAATAGGCGAGTGGCTCAAGGTTGACTTTACGCGCGCCTCCGATGAGATGATGATCCTGAACGGATACATCGATTTTGGAAACATGCTTGCATATAAGAAAAACAATCGCCTAAAGCGTATAAGAATCGACTCGGCTGATCCTGCCTTTTCCATGGAATACCCGTTCGAGGATTACGTGGCGTACCATACAATAAAGATGCCCGCGGCCACGAAGTCGGTTAAGATAACGATCCTGGACGTCTATAATGGAGCCAAATACAGCGATACCTGCGTTACTGCCATAACGCTACCGCAGGAACGGTGGCGACCAAAAGAAGCCGAAGAGCTGGAAGTCCGAGCGTATCTGGAATCGCTCGGCGTACTGGACTATGTGAAGAAGTATAAGAATGAGCGGGAGTAGGGCCACGCTTACAGGAATGCCCAAAGCTTACGAGCGGATTGAGAAACACTAGCGGCAAGTATCAGAAAGGTTATCCGTGCCATACCCCGAATTAACCGGCGAGCGCCAGCTCGTCCGGTTGAATAGAAATAGTCCCCCACTCAGCTATGAACGAGCAAATTGTTGAATGAGCATTTTATAGAAATTATAGTTTTATTCATTCTCCCTGACGTACCGATGTAATGTATACAACCCTTGCAAGGAAGCGATTGTACAAACGTCCGGTAAGCGGGCACGCAAGAACTGGCGTAGGCCAGTCAAATCGCTTCATTTAAAAAGCCTGGA
>CAZKJA010000605.1:0-1584 GCA_964552925.1 uncultured Treponemataceae bacterium | reverse complement strand
CTGCCTGTCGCCGCGGGCGTCCTCGTCGCGGTAGCAGCGGGCGATCTGGAAGTATTTGTCGAAGCCCGAGACCATAAGGATCTGCTTGTACAGCTGGGGGCTCTGAGGCAGCGCGTAGAACTTGCCCGGGTACAGGCGGCTTGGGACCAGGTAGTCGCGGGCGCCCTCGGGGGTGCTCTTTATGAAGGTAGGCGTCTCAATTTCGTAGAAACCTTGGCCAGTCATGTGCTCGCGTACGGCGAACGCGACGTCGTTGCGCAGCTTTATCCGCCTCTGCATGCCGCCCGAACGCAGATCGAGGTAGCGGTATTTGAGACGAAGCTCTTCCTTGGCGTCGGACTCGTCCTCGATCTGGAATGGAAGGAGTTCGCACCGCGTAAGGATTACTATTTTCGACGCTACCACCTCGACCTGGCCGGTTGCCATGTCAGGGTTGACCATAGTGTCGGGCCTCTGGCGTACTGTGCCTTCGATGGCGACGCAGTACTCGCCTTTCAACTCGCCAGTGACCGATTTGAGGGACTCGGGCGCGTCGGAATCGACCACCACCTGGGTGGTGCCGTAGCGGTCGCGGAGGTTCACGAACGATATGCCGCCGTGATCGCGTTTTCGATGTACCCAGCCGTTGAGGGTTACTGTCTTGCCGGCGTCGGCCTTGGACAAGGCTCCACAGGTGACGGTGCGCTTCATGTGTTCCATGGCTCTGGACTATAGCTTGCTCGAACCTCAGTCGTCCAGTGGATTTCCGGGGGCAGATACCTCGGGACCTCCTTGCGATCCCGCGCACTGCTCGGATCGCATGCATGGTCCATCGACCATCCAGCGCCGGCGCGGACTCGGCCATGCAGGCGGGACGAATACCCGCGCCGTGTTGCGCAAAGAGGCTCGCCAATCGTGTTTGATATGAGTCTGCGTATCTGGTGTTTGTCATTTCCATAGTAAAGCTATACAATTTTATATATCTCGGGTTGGATCCTGGCCTGGGCAGGATCCATGGGTGGATCCAGGGTGAAAAAGTCACCGGTTCGGCAGCCACGAAGCTTGCCCGTTTCGCTTGTATTCAAACTCCTCATTGGAAGGAACCATAAGGTCGCCTGGTTGGGCTTTGGCATCGGCATGGTGTTCTTCTGGGCGTTCGGCATGAACGCGGATATCACGGCTCCGTTTGTCTTTCGAGGGGTGTTTGACAGTGTTTCAGGAGTAGTGGTGTCCGTTGATGATACCGCAGCCTCCGAAGGCGGGTATGATGATGATGATGGCACACCGATCCTGGCGTACCGTTATCGATTCAAGCACGAAGGAAGAACCTTCGAAGGCATCTCCTACCAGCTGAGCGACGAATCGAAACTCGGTGCGGGCGATCCCGTGACGGTTGTTTTCCCCCCGTCAAATCCGGGTACATCGCGGATCAGCGGTATGCGATCGGCCATTTTCGAGGCATATATGTTTGGTGTCATCATCTTTCCCCTGATGGGTTTGTCGATGATCCTGGCAAAGCTGATCAAAGGAATGAAAGCAATGCGTCTCCTGCGATATGGGGTGGCTGTGTCGGGTAAACTAGTCTCGAAAGACAGGACCAAGCAG
>CAZKJA010000604.1:0-1584 GCA_964552925.1 uncultured Treponemataceae bacterium | reverse complement strand
ACTTGAACAATCGATTTCGCCCGCTCCCGATGGATCCACCGATCCGAGCGCGAGCCCGAGCCAGTCGCAGGATCCATCACGGCAATCATCGCCTTTCTTGGAGGTAGCCATGAAACGATTCCCGAGAGGTTCCACAGTCGCCTTCGCTACACTCGCCGTCCTGGTGCTTTCCGCGGGTTGCGCATCCGTAGCCCCCTACCGTTTATTCGAAGGTCCCCAGCCCGGGTCTGGATCCGTGGCCCTGTTCCAGTTCGTCAATCCATCGTTCATCAGCATCGTGCCCTACAAAATCGACGGCAAGCCGAGCACGGTCCTGCAGCCTGGAACCAATCCGATGGAAGGCACCTACCTGTCCTTCACCACTCTGAACACCGAGATCGAATTCCTGCCCGGTACGCACTCCATAGAGTTTTTCAGCGTCGACACCGACCCGCTCGGGTTCTTCACGGTGACGCTCGACGTCGAGGCGGGCAAGACCTATGTAATGAAAGGCACCAGCAAGGACTTTGCGATCACCTGCGACGGGAAACCTGTACCGTTCAAGGTCGCACCGGTGCCCGTCCTGTCCGAGCCATCGGCGGCCGAATCCCACGCCACGCTTACCTTCATCCCCGGCACCGGCGGATTCAAGTCGGTGCCTTACATCCTACGCATAGACGGCAAGGTTCGCGCTACTATGTACCGCTTGCATCCGCGATGGACGACGATGAACTACTCGGGCCTCGCGCGCGGCATCGTCACGTCGATCAACATGGCGGGCATGATAGTCCAGCCAAACCTCGAAGCCAAGGAGGGCTACTTCTCGATCCGGGTCGCTCCGGGTAAACACGTCATCGAATACTTCTCCGACTCGCTTGTGCTCGGCCAGCGCCAGTTCGGCAAGCTTGTACGCCTGGCTGAATTCGACGCGGTGGCGGGCAAGGATTACTCGATCGAGATCGTCCCCGACACGGTTAAATCAAGCCAGGGCATCATCGAGAACGGCATAAGGATCGTGCAGAAATAACGGCTTGCGCATCCCTCTTGAGTACCCATTGAGGAATATGCCGTCGTCGAATACTCTACCATTGACCGATCGGAGGTAGCGTATGGGTTTGGCTTTTACTATAGTAGGCGGCTTGGTGCTTATCTCAGTCGTCGCCGTCATCGGCGACATTGTATCCAAGAGCCTGCAAGCCAGGCACTCGGTCGATCCGGGGGCGCTCAAAGCCCTGGCGGACAGGGTAGAGCAACTGGAGAAGCAGGCGCTCGACCGCGACGCCAGGATTTCCCGGATCGAAGGCGACGTCGCCTTTACGACCAAGCTGCTGGAGGACAAGCACGCGTGAGCGGGTAAAAATAGACAAACTGGGCATCCACTTCATTCAGGTACCTACTACACTTGTATAGACCTGAGTTCCTTTGATACGCCCCATCAAGAATCCAACAAGATGTACATGATGAAATCAAAAAGATTAACATGATTCCAGAAGGGAAGAAGACCAAGTCTTAAGATTCTCTTATCCTGTTAATCTTTTCTTGTCTTGTTAATCTTGTTTTTATTAATCATAAGCATCGCCTACCCTATTGTCGCGCCGCGCTATA
>CAZKJA010000603.1:0-1589 GCA_964552925.1 uncultured Treponemataceae bacterium | reverse complement strand
AGGCACCGGCGCTTGGGGATTGGCCACATGGTTCGAAGTACTTATTGAGGCATACAAGTTCCCTAGCAGGAAACTGAGGACTCTTCCTTTTTGCATTCCCTCCGCTTACACTTTCGGGATGGCAATGAAGATAATAGTCGGACACGGGAACATGGACCTCGATTGCATAGGTTCGATAATCCTGGCCAGGTACCTGTTCCCGGACCATATGCCGGTCAAGAGCTACCTGGTCCACCCGGTGGCCCGCAAACTTATGAACCTGTATGAACACAGGCTCGGCTTTGCGACCACTGCTGAACTCAAAGGGCAGGACATCGAGCGCATAGTCGTCGTCGATACCTGCTCCATGGCCAGGATCGAGGAGTACCTCAGGGGAATCAAGGACCCGTCATCGATCGAGTTCGAGATTTTCGACCACCACCCTGCCGAAGGGCGCGACATTCCCGCGGCGAAGATACACGAGAGGCCGTTCGGGGCGAATACGACCCAGCTAGGCCTGGAGCTGATTTCCCAGGGGGTTTTCGTGGAACCCGAGGACGCCACAATAGCGCTTACCGGGATTTATGCGGATACAGGCAACTTCACCCACTCGAACGTGTGCCGCGAGGATTTCGAGGTAGCGTCCTTCCTGCTGTCCCAGGGAGCCTCGCTGACTCTCGTCAAGGACTTCCTTGTCCCCCTGAGGGAAAAACAGCAGATCGTCCTCTTCCATGAAATTCTCAACAAGCTCGAGAAACGCTCAATCCGGGGGCACTTGATACAAACCTGTTATATGGAAATGGAGGAGGACACCCAAGGCATGGGGGCCGTCATAGAACAGGTGTTCGCGGTAGAGAATGGCGAGATACTCTTCGGGTTCTTCTATTTCAAGAGAAAAGCGAAGTTGCTCGTCATAGGACGGAACAACAACAGCCAGGTCAACTTGAGCGAGATACTCGCTGGATTCGGGGGCGGCGGTCATAAGCAAGCCGCGTCCGCTACGATCAAGACGGCCGAAGGCAAGCTGCTCGCCGAGCAGATACTTGGGTACCTGGAAATGATGCTCGCCCCGGCGTCGACGGCCAAGGATATAATGACGGAAATAATCGACACGATACGTGAGGACTGGACCCTGCTCGAGGCATCATTGTTCCTGGAAAGCGTCTCGCATACAGGAGCCCCGGTGTGTGATGCCGAGGGGAGGCTCGTCGGATTCCTTACGCTCAGGGATATAATGAAAGGCAGGAAAAGCGGGCAAATGCACGTGCCGGTGAGGCACTTCATGTGCCGTTCAATAGTAACGGGCAATCCGGGCATAACCGTCCGCGAGATCGATGAGATCCTTTTTGAAAGTGACATCGGCCACCTGCCGATCGTAGTGGATGGCCGTTTGGTTGGCATGGTTACCCGGGGGGACATCCTTGCCTTCAAGCGCGACGACCGCAGGCGCAAGGAAGTAATCCTGGAAAGCCTGGCGATGGAAGAGACCGTCCCGGCGTAAACTGTTACTAGTTCATCGAAGCTTGCATCTCGGTGTCAAATACCACAAGCTCTGGTATGACCGGTCATAAGTTGCCGCTCCTGGTGGTGTAGAAAATGGACAGATGCAA
>CAZKJA010000602.1:0-1591 GCA_964552925.1 uncultured Treponemataceae bacterium | reverse complement strand
CTCCGCCAGCACATGCTCATAGAGCTCGACGCGATCCACGACAAGATAGGCATCACCTTCATCTACGTTACCCACGACCAGCAGGAAGCTCTCTCAGTATCCGACCGCATCGCCGTTATGAACGCGGGCGAAGTCCTGCAGATAGGCACTCCCCAGGAAATTTACGAGACGCCGGCGACCGACTTCGTCGCCAGGTTCATAGGCGAGACGAACCTGTACGAGGCGGATGTCAAATCGGTCTCGGGAGAGATGGTCGAGCTCGAGGTGGAAGGCTTCGGCACCATCAGCGTGACCGCCTTCGAGCCGCCTCCCGTCGGTTCGCGCGTGAGCTGGACGATACGTCCCGAGAAGATCCGTATCGGCCTCGAGGAACCGCACGCAGCCAGGAAGGGCATAAACGCCGTGTACGGCGTCGTCGAGGAGCCGATCTACTCCGGCTTCCAGAGCAAGTTTTACGTGAAGACGAAGAGCGGCGCCGTACTCAAGGTGATAAAGCAGCACGCCGACTGGTCCGACGAAGGCCCCGAGATAGCCTGGAAGGATGAAGTCTGGTTGTCGTTCAGCGCGGAGGACGCTTACATAGTCGAGGCAAAGCGATGAAGCGCCGGCCTGGCGCTTTGTACGCGTTGCCTTCGTTGTTGTGGCTTTCCGTTTTTTTCCTCGCTCCCCTCGCGATAATAGTCGCGTACAGTTTCTTGACTCCCGGGCCGCGCGGCGGCATCGAGTGGACTCCGACGCTGGACGCCTACCGCGCCATCGCGAACCCGACCTTCGCCAAGGTGACGATCAGCACTATCGTCATCGCCGCCGGTGCGACCGCGATAACGATGCTCATCGCGATACCGTGCGGCTATTACATGGCCCGGAGCACGCGCCAGAATTTCCTCCTCATGCTCGTAATGATCCCGTTCTGGACTAATTTCCTTATCCGCATCTACGCGTGGATAGCGATCCTCGGCAACGAGGGCTTCCTCAACGACCTGCTCCTCGCGACCGGCCTCGTCGATGAAAGCGTCCGATTCCTCTACAACCGCGGCGCGGTCATGCTCGTGCTCGTCTACACCTATCTGCCGTACGCGATACTGCCGCTGTATTCGACCATAGACAAGTTCGATTTCTCGTTGCTCGAAGCCGCCCGCGATCTTGGCGCCACCAAGTTGGAGGCGATAATGAAGGTGCTGCTGCCGAATATACGGGGCGGCATTCTCACCGCGTTCCTCTTTACCTTCATCCCGATATTCGGAGCGTACGCCGTCCCGCTGCTTGTGGGAGGCACCGAGTCGTACATGCTCGGCAACCTGATCGCTGACGAGCTGACCAAGAGCCGCGACTGGCCGTTGGCCTCCGCTATTTCGCTCGTCATCACCTTGGTGACGACGATGGGCGTGCTTCTGTTGCTGCGGGCCAACGGAGCCAACGTGCTGGGCGGCGGCGGGGACGAAGAGAAGAAGGTCGTTTCCGAGGCCATGCCGGTCGGGAGCGCGCGATGAAGAAGCGCTCGTCATTTTCCAAGGCTGTTTTCATCGGCACGATCATTTTCCTCAGCATGCCCCTGCTCGTCCTGGTGCTGTACTCGTTCAACGAATCCAAG
>CAZKJA010000601.1:0-1610 GCA_964552925.1 uncultured Treponemataceae bacterium | reverse complement strand
CGGTCTTTCAGCCATTCTGGAGGAATGGAATTCAATGCACCCCTTGGCGACCCGGCCCGCTGTACCGGAAAGCGCCCGGGGAGCCCAATACATGGCCAAGTGGTACGCGCCCGAGTGCACCGACTCGCCGCGTCTTGGCGAGGAACGTCTATTCTATACAGCCGAAAACGCGGTGTTCCTGGACCGTGTGCGAACGCGCTTAGAGAATGAATACCCGAATCCAGCGCCCGGTTCGGCTGAAATGGTACGGCGGACGGTCTTGATGGCGGCCCTTATTCTCGAAGCGGCCACCCACGCCAATACCTCCGGAGTATTCAAGGCCTATCACCGTGGTTTCGGCGGAAACGGCAAGGATGCCCTGGGCCGTATCCTTGGAAGGATGGAGCTGGAGATCCCCATCATACCTGACGCCGAAGCGGCGACGGTGCGCTGCGAGGATGCCAAAGCCTTCCTGTCGGGACGACCGGCGGATATAGCCTACTTCGATCCGCCTTACAACCAACACCAGTACGGTTCGAATTACCACATCCTGAACACAATCCTGCGATGGGACGGGAAACCCTTGCCGATGGAAAGCTTCGATGCCGGTTGCTGCTCGAGGAAGGCCGGAATACCCGAAAACTGGAAGGCGACGCGTTCTGGCTTTTGTTCGAAGCCCACGGTCAAATCGGCCATACACGAGGTCCTGGACGCCACCGACGCCGCCCATATAGTGTTCAGCTGGAATGCCGATGGGCACCTGACCGGCGAGGAACTTGCCGTAATGCTGTCGGCCAGAGGGCGGCTTGAGATCGTGGCCATCGATTACATCGCGTACAGGGGGGGGCGTCAGAGCGCCTCGAAAAGCAACGGGAGCCGTGAATACCTGTTCCTTGTCGACACCCGGGAATCCGGCACGGGGGCTGACGAGGCGGTGAGGGAAATACGCGCCCTGTCCGAGCTCGATGAAGCTGTCAGGGCAACGTACGATCCTGAACGGGTAGCGGCATGTTTCGGCCTGGCCTCCGCAAGCGGGCTGGCCGTCCGGCCTGTAGCGGATCCCCCGTGGGATTCGCCGGAAGGGCATGTGATGGCACGTAGCTTCTTCCGGTCGGACCTGCGGGCCGCGGGAAAAGGCGCTGCCTTGCTGTTGGCTGGACTGGCCGGGGACAGACGACCAGCCTTCCTCGATCAACTGGCTTCCTGCGCGTGCTCGGATAGCGTCGAGCAGCTGACTGCCTTGCACGGAGTCGTCGAGCGCGCCTTGGCTGATGGCGATCGCGCGAAGGCGTCGCGCGCGATGCACGAGGCTCCCAGACTCATACGGAAACTGGCTCATCGCAAATACGAGGACAGCTTCAAGCGCTTTGTTGGATTGTTCAGGAATCTGGGGATGCGAAGCCAGGACAATGTAGTGCTCGATTCGCTAACACGCCTCGAAAAACTCGCGCTGGCCCGTATATCTCACGATCGGGGATCACGCCTCGGCTGAAATGCTCATTCAGTGCTTGGCGCCGGGCCATCCTTGGGACCGCTCTTGTGACGCCTTCGCTTGCGGCGCGAGGCTCCCTGGGCGGTTTCCGGCGGCTTGTCCGAGCCATCCGCGCCTGCGGCCGGATTTCCGGGCGTTT
>CAZKJA010000600.1:0-1629 GCA_964552925.1 uncultured Treponemataceae bacterium | reverse complement strand
GGAGAGCAGCATGGCCGCCGCAGCCCAAAGTCCCATCAAAGCCCTCGTCCATACCGCGCGTCGCACTCGTGAACCTCCGGAGACCCGCCGGCGAACCCGGCGCTGGTCGGCCTGCGAAGCGCGGGAACAGCGCTTAACCTTGACCGCCCATTCGGAAAAGATATATTGTAAACCCATGGCGTTCAACCCCCTGACCGCGCTCTTCGGCTCGAAGCGCGAACGAGATGTCAAAGACCTGATTCCCAGGCTCCATGCCGTGAACGAGCGCGAAGGCTGGGCGATGTCCCTGGCCGCCGCCGATTTCCCGGCAAAGACGGCCGAGTTCCGCGCGAGGATCGCTTCGGGCGAGGCGCTCGAGTCCGTCCTTCCCGAGGCGTTCGCCCTGGCCAGGGAGGCGGCGCGGCGCGTACTCGGCGAAAGGCCCTTCGACACGCAGGTGCTCGGCGGCATAGTGCTGCACGACGGCAAGATAGTCGAGATGAAGACGGGCGAAGGCAAGACACTCTCATCCGTGTCCGCGGCCTACCTGAACTCCCTCGAAGGCAGGGGCATTCATATAGTCACAGTAAACGACTACCTGGCCGAGCGCGACGCGCTCTGGATGGGCTCGGTCTATTCGTACCTCGGCGTAAGCGTCGGCGCCATACTCTCGAACATGGACAACGACGCGCGCCGCGAGGCCTACGCGAAGGACATCACATACGGGACGAACAACGAGTTCGGTTTCGATTACCTGCGCGACAATATGGCCATGGACCCGGCGCGCCGCGTGCAGAGGAGCCACCACTACTGCATAGTCGACGAGATTGACTCGATCCTGGTCGACGAGGCCCGGACGCCGCTGATCATCTCGAGAGCCGCCGAGGACGACACCTTCAAGATAAACGAGGTCGTCCGCCTGACGCCCCAACTAGTCGAAGTCGCCAAGAATCCCGATACGGGCGAGTACCCGAAGGAGGATGAGGGCGAGGAGATGGTGGGCGACTACAAGATAGAGGAAAAGAACAAGAAGATATCGTTCACTTCCGACGGACTCGCGAAGATGGAGACGGCGCTCAAGAAGCGCGGCCTTATCCAGGGTTCGCTGTTCGACGAGCAGAATTTCGAGTTCGTCCACTACTTCACGCAGGCCGTCCGCGCCCGCGAGCTGTTCCACAAGGATACCGAATACGTCGTTCAGGACGGACTTGTCCAGATCGTCGACGAGTTCACCGGGCGCATCCTGCACGGCCGGCGCTACTCTGACGGACTCCACGAGGCGATCGAGGCCAAGGAACGCATCAAGATAGCCAGGCGCAACCGTACGCTTGCGACGATAACCTTCCAGAACTACTTCCGCATGTACGACAAGATAGCGGGCATGACCGGCACCGCGGAGACCGAGGCGGTAGAGTTCCAGAAGATTTACGAACTCGACGTCGTCGTCATCCCGACGAACAGGCCGGTCGCCCGGCTCGACGAGGACGACCTCGTGTTCCTGAACGAGGCCGAAAAGTTCGAAGCCATCTGCGACGAGATCGCCGAAGCCCACGCGAAGGGCCAGCCTATGCTCGTCGGTACCGTGAGCATCGACAAGTCGGAGCGGCTCTCCACAGCGCTCACCAGGCGCGGCATCAGGCACGAGGTGCT
>CAZKJA010000599.1:0-1634 GCA_964552925.1 uncultured Treponemataceae bacterium | reverse complement strand
GCCGAAGAGCCCGCACTCGCGGCTGAGTTCGACGCCATCCGCGCCGGCAAGGCGCTCGCGCCTGTCTCCTGGCCCGCCTGCAAGACGGGCGACTCGATCGCGACGCGCAACGCATCCGGAGCCGCCCTCAACGCGGTGTTCGCGGCCTGGCCCGGACTCGTCGGCGGCTCTGCCGACCTGACCGGCCCCAACGTCACTAAAATTCCCGGGCCGGCGTATTCAGCGGAGGATCGGGCCGGCAGGATGATCCACTACGGCATTCGCGAGCACGCGATGGCGGCGATTTCCAACGGCATCGCCATCCACGACGGGCTCCGGCCGTTCTGCGCCACCTTCCTTGTATTCGCCGACTACCTTCGGCCGAGCCTGCGGTTGTCGGCATTGATGGGCCTGCCCGTCATCTACGTGCTCACCCACGATTCGGTGTTCGTCGGCGAGGACGGACCGACCCACCAGCCCATAGAGCACCTTGCCTCGTTGCGCGCGATTCCCAACCTGCTCGTACTCCGCCCCGCGGACGCCGAGGAGACGAACGAGGCCTGGTCATGGGCGATGGACAGGAACGACGGCCCTACCGTTATAGCGCTCACGCGGCAGAACCTGCCCGTCCTCGAGAAAGCCGACCCGATCTGGCGAGACACCTTCCGCACGGGAGCCTACGTGGTCAAGAGCGGCGCGCCGGAGCCGGACGTTGTCGTGCTCGCCAGCGGCAGCGAGGTCGAGCTGGCGCTCAAGGCGGCCGCGCTCGTCCCGACCCGGAGCGTCCGGGTGGTGTCTGTCCCGTCGCTCGAGACATTCCTGTCGCAGCCAGTCGAGATCCGCGACACCATAGTGCCGCCCGAGGCGCTTATTATCGCGTGCGAGGCCGGCCGCTCGCTCGGCTGGGACGGCATCGCAGACGGCTTCCTCGGCTTGGAGCGCTTCGGGGAATCCGGACCGGGAGCGAAGGTGGCCGCGCATCTGGGCCTGACGCCCGAAGCGCTGGCGGCTCTTATCGCCGGCTGATGGAGAAGCCCCGGCGGGAACGATTATATAAAAATGCGGTAATCCACAGTCTGGAACGCGAAGGCGAACGATTTTCCGCGATGCTGGTCGACGCGTCGGGACGGATCGCCGGACTGTACCCGGCCGGCGCCCCGCTCCCCCCGCTGCCCGATGCCGTCGACCTCGGCGGCGGGACGGTAGTGCCCGCCTTCATCGACAGCCACGCCCATTTCATGTCCAAGGCTGCCTTCGAGGCATTGGGAGTGAACCTGGCGCGACTGGAGAACGGCCGGATCGTGCCCGAGTCGCTCGACGGCGTCCGCAGCCTGCTCGTCGAGCGCGCCGGGTCCGGCGCCGGACCGGTCTTCGGTTTCGGCCTCGCCCTCGGCGCCTTGGCCGAAGGTCGACTGCCCCGGGCATCGGAACTCGATTCATGGATGCCAGGCAGGCAAGCTCTGGTATTCTCCATGGACGGCCACTCGAGTTCATACTCGAGCGCGGCGCTCGAACGCCTGGGATTCGGACAGCTTGCCGAAGACGGCATCCTTACGGGCGAGGCGCACGAATTCAACATGGGCAAGGTGAGCGCCTACGCGATGCGGAGACTCGGCCCGCGGGCCTTGGCCCGCGGGCTGTCCTCCGTAGTCAAC
>CAZKJA010000598.1:0-1637 GCA_964552925.1 uncultured Treponemataceae bacterium | reverse complement strand
TTCGTCTACCCAACCAGAAAGGGAGGAAAGACACCGACTCAGGAGTTCGCGTGGGTTGTAGGCTATGACGATCGCGCTAATACCGGGTTGCATGGCAATAATTGTAGCCTAGTGGACTAATGTTTGCCAGACTTTGGCAATTTCGATCCGCAGATATGCCCGATCAAGAAGATATAGGAAAAATGTATAGACGCCGATGCCGACTATGATAGCGCCAGCCAGAGAGAGGAGACCGTGGACAAAGGTTAGAGTAAAACCATAAACGGTGATACCCATTAAGAGACTGGCAAAGAGAGGCCGCCAAGTCATCCCTAAGGTATTTATCGCTACCACGCGATTGATCTCTCGTAGGACGAGGGGAAAAGTCGTATAGGTGATGATAGCGACGGTAACGGCGATACCCTGGTATCCAAGGATCCTGATGAGCGGTAAACCGATGCCCCAGGTCAAAACGGTGTAGAGCACCATGAGAGCGAGGACTACTTTGGGCCGGCCGATGGCATAAAGCGCGTTGGTATAGGTAGTCGTGATGACTACCGGCACGGCGGCAAGGAGAAACCAGAGCAAAGTAGAGAGGGCGGGCAGCCATTTGTCACTTTTGTCAGCATAGAGATATTCTAAGATGGGGCGGGCAGTGACAATTAGGCCAATAATGGCCAGCGCTTGAGGCGTTCCTTGTCAGTTTGGATTCGTGAATAAGTGGGGAAGGTAATACGGGAGACGATAGTGGAAATCTCCATGGGCCGGGAGGCAATATTCTGGGCGATATTTACAAACCCGACTGCGGCCGGACCATACCAATAGGCGATCACGGTCGGGGTAATATTATCTTTGATGAGCGCCAAAATCGAGTTTAGCTGGTATGGCACACCAAAGTGTAGGAGTTCTGCCATAGACCGTCGGTTCAGTTTCCAGCCGATCGGCCAACGTTTAATGAGATTAAGGACGATCGCTCCCAAGACGGTACGGGCAAGGACGGCGATAACGAGACTCCAGACTCCATAGCCTTGAGACGCGAGAACAACAGCGATCCCGTTATAGACGATGGTTTCGACAACTTCGGGGATGACTAAGAGTTCAAAACGCAACTCTCTTTCGAGTAAGATGGAAGGCACCGTTTTGAAGGAAGTGACAAAAAGGGAGACGGAAAGGATACGAACCAGCCAGGTCCCCTGCCCTCCCAGACCGTAAAAAGCGGAGATATAGGGGGCGGAAAACCAGGCGAGGAGAAGGAGAGCGGTAACCAAAATCTGCTGGACGGTAAAGGTGGTACGAAGATCGTCGTCTTCCAGATGTTCTTTTTGAATGAGGGCAGCTCCAAGACCGACGTCGGAGAAGAAAGAGAGGAAGGTAAAAACGACAAAACTGATGATGCCGAAGATCCCGAAAGTATCTTGGGACAAGAGGCGGGCGAGATAGATGAGGCCAAAGGTGTCGATAACTTTGAGAAGCAGTCTCCGGAAAGTTAGGGTAAAGATGCCGCGGAGAGCTTTCTTTTTCAAAGTTTTGAAAGCATCGGTCATATGGCTAATCCTATCACGACGATCAGGCTGAGGAGGGAAATGACCAGGCCAAAGGTTTCAAGCGGAGTGCGATGCCAGGACAAATCGACCATGTAGTCTCCTGGATCGAGAGAA
>CAZKJA010000597.1:0-1644 GCA_964552925.1 uncultured Treponemataceae bacterium | reverse complement strand
CCCTATATACTACTACCGAGATAAAAGTAAACAGGGATGAGATTGCCGGCATTGAAAAATTGACTAAATATGACTTGGAATCAAACGACAGGTTGACGACAAAGAAATATACAGCTGTCAAACCCAGGGTAATGAATAGTCCGAATATTGCCGGTAGTCTTGAGCTTATGAGTGCAATCAAAAGAATCATGGCGCCTAGAATCAAAATATCTACCCATTTAGGGGCTTGAATTATAAAATTATCCATCAATATAGTATTCAGGGCATTTGCGTGCATCTCGATACCAAACATGATTCCCAATGGTGTCGTCTTTTCATCCTCGGCTACACCGGCGGCAAAAGCGCCGACCATAAGAATTTTGTCCTTTACAGCGAGTGTTTTACGCCATTTTTGAGGATCAGGACCAGGCGCCCTGTTGGCGTATGCAGCGTATGAGCGTACAGGAAAAGTCTGGATACCTTCAGAGGTCGGACTGGATCGGTATCCCATGAAATTGACGAGCATTTGCCCGCGTTCATTGATAGGGATACGAAGTTCCGGCAATACCTTTCGCATCCCTTCCGTCACGACGTTTCCATCTTTGTCTACGACATCGGGCTCGATCTGGATCGAATAAGGAACCAACTCTCCGCTCTCAGGATCCCGTACCCTGGGGTTGGGTATGATTATGTGGGAGCCAGCGATGACCTGCACATCTTCCAGGCGCGAATTGAGATGGTTGACAGCAAGTGAAAGTGTAATGGCCGGCACGAACGTATCCCGATAGTGCCGGATGATGTAATATCCGGCATCAGGCTCACCATCCATGTCGGCATCGTCCACTTTCATGGGTGCTTCTGCCTTCATCCGATCGGCCAATCGTGTCAAGGCAGATGAAGTCAGCGGCGTGTCGATATCATGCATTTCACCTTTGTCATCTTGCCATGCCAGCCGCTCGAATTTGTCTTCATCTACGCTGAATCCCGGCTTCAATTCATCAAGACGAATGGTTTTCTGTAGCAAGCTCCATCTTAGTACAAGAGGCTGCCTGCGATACACCATATCGTCATCCGACAGGAAATTCGCATGGCCGTATCCCTTCACGCTTCTTCCGAATGGTTCCAGGGGGGGTTCAGACCCATAGAAAGCAGGGATTTTTTTCCAGTCGCCATCCATGTGCAATACGGTTCCCCAAGAATCATGAAGAACCGTTTCCCTGACGGCCATGGGATCGTCTGGCTGGGTCGTTCCAAATGGAGACAAGACGGTTTCTAAAAAAACCTTTCCAGAATCGACCATCGCATTAGCCAGCAAGGCATCATTGGTCGGGTTGGAATCCTCTTCGATGAAGAAAACATCAATGAAGAGGGCGCTTTCACGATTTTCCTGATCCTTGATGTGGGAAAACGCATTGATCAAATCAGCGTGCCTGGTTCTCGTGAAAGGCCATTTGCCGTATTCTGCGAGTGTTTTCTGGTCTATCCCAAGGATAAGTATATCATCCGATATTTTCAGGTTTTGATGGGTTAGGACAGCCCCTTCCTGGATTGCTTTAGTTTCCCGGCTCGTTTTGAGCCTGAAATGTCTGTCAAGAACGGAACCTTCCATGTTTTGAAGTATTTTCGTCGTATGGTATGTTACCATGAACAAACTGAATATTATCA
>CAZKJA010000596.1:0-1652 GCA_964552925.1 uncultured Treponemataceae bacterium | reverse complement strand
CATCAAAACCAACCGGAACTGCCCGGCCGCCCGGTGGACAGGTCCCGGGCATGGCCCGGCGGCGGTCCCTCCTCGAGGGGAGGGAAGTCGGGTCCCGGCAAGGAAACGGGCAGGCGCGAACCCAGACGGCGTGGGTGATGTCAAAGCTGTCTGCCACCGTGGGATGTATAGAACCCATGAAGACCAGTATCGGTAGAATACTCATTCGATATGGGTCAATTGCCCGGTTTGCTTGGGTACCGACGCGTTTCTCCCAACCGCCTTCAACGGGAAAGCTCGATAACCCCGAAGCTCGAGCCCCATCCTCCCCTACCGATAACCCGCATCAGCGCCATGGTCCGATAGTTGCGCGCCGAACCATTGATGTATCGCAGTGATCAGGCTCAGTTCGCCGGCTTTAAAGGTGATCTGCCCGCCATCCGGGATTTCAGAGTATTCAATTTCCAACCCGGACGCACCCGCCTCAAGCTCCTTGACCCCAGGCATGCCGGTTCCGTGGAGTGACGTCGGATCGGAAAAGTCTCCCTCCGAGAAACGCGCCGCTTCGTGCATCAGGTGCTGTCGGATGGCTGGAAGCTGATCTATTTCCTTTTGGTTCCTGACTACAACCTTCTGGATTCCGCCGCTCTCGTTCATTTCGAAAATGTGCTTCGTCTTGCTCAAGTCAAACGGCATTACCTGAGATCCCATGTCATGAATCATTTCCTGGTGGCCGTCGCTCGGGCTGCTCGCGCAGCCTGCAACTGAAAGCCCTATCAAGGTACATAGGATGGCAATTCGAAGAGTACCCGCAGTATTCGTGCCAGACAGGCTCTCACATTCAGAGCCGATGGGAAAAGATCCAATCTTGCTACCCATGGACACCCCCAACTAAATAGTAATGATCATGCCGGCATACGGATAGACTTCAAGCGTCACTTCATTCCGTCTTGACAGTTTCCAGGATTGAATGATTGCGTTCAAGCTCTGTCCCTAGGGAGGTCCACGGACGGAGCCGGTCTCAATGACTTTTCCGTCCGTTGGTTCAAATAAGGTTGCGGTGGGTATTACTTTGGAAAATCCCCGAACAGGAAGAAGGTCTTGATGAAATTCGGCTTAAGCTTGTCGAGAATTTCAGAGAAGGCCTTCTCGTCTCCGGCGTCCAGGGCTTTCTTCGTACCCGCCATAAGCGACTCGATGGTCTGCCATTGAGTGCGGTACATACCGTCCGCTTTTGCCGAAAGACCAGCGTCTGAAATCAGGGCTTCCATGGCTTTTACTTTCTTCCAGCGGGCGATTGCGACGTCCAGGTCCGCAGCGACGCCCATTTTTTCAGACGCGTTCCAGTCCGCGAATTTCTTGGCCGGTTTGTTGTTCAAAAGATCTTCCATTGCATTGTGATACAGGGTGAGAGAGTCGATGAAGTAGGGGACTTTTTGACGGGTCCGGGATTCGAGGAGCGTCATACGAACGCCTTCAAGCGCTTCATGAGATGCTGGTCCGTTCGATTTGTCGAAGAGAGCGGTTTTTGCCTTGGACACCGCATGACTGATCTTTTCAAGGTCTTCCGCCCATTCGCCGTCGAAGCCTTCCTGAGTAGCGAAACGATCGGTGAATGAAATCCATTCGCTCTCAAAGGCGGCGAAGGCGATCCTGGCTTTCGCTTGCTGATC
>CAZKJA010000595.1:0-1655 GCA_964552925.1 uncultured Treponemataceae bacterium | reverse complement strand
GCGGCGCCGTCGCGAATGCCCAAGGCGGCTACGCCGGCCTTGAAGACGGCTACCACCTCGTCAACGATTTCCTGCCCGTACGCCGTCGGCATCGTATGGCCCATTTCGACGAAGAAGGGTTCGAACACTACGATGCGGTCGGCTATGCCGCGCAGCACTACCTCTCCCCGGTACACAACGGCGTCGAGGCTGAACTCCGGACCTTCGAGATAGGCTTCCACGATCGCCCTGCCCGTTCTCGAATTGGCGACTGCATCGCTCCAGGCGGCCTTGAGCTCGTCCTCGGAGCGGGCGAGCCTGCACCCCCGCGAGCCCATGTTGTCCACCGGCTTGACGACGAGCGGCAAGGGGGCTACAAGGCGTGCGAGAGCGACCGGGTCGTCGGTTGCCGTACCGAAGGCGAAGGCCGGCACCGGGACGCCGCCGGCCTTGAGCCGTGCGCGCATGCGCGACTTGTCGGAGGCATCGAGCGCGACCTCGTGGGGAATGCCAGGCAAGCCCAGCTTTTCCGCGACGTAGGCGACCGAGGCGGAGAAATCGGTTCCCGCGGTAAAGACCCCGGCGAGCCCTTCAATACGGGCCGCCGCCTCGGCGAGGGCAAGCTTGTCCTTGAGGTCGACATGATGGAACTTGTCTACCGTCGCCGCATGCGCAGCATGGGGGTTTCCGTCGGCGGCGTGCACCTGATACCCCTTCTGCCTCGCTATGCGGATCGCGGGACCTTGCATAGCTCCCGCTCCAAGGATCAAAACTGCTTTCATTTCGTCTCCATGTCCGGTGTTTCCGGGTTGCCGGCCTTGCGGCCTTCATACACAGCGTAGCACTCAAAGGTATCGCCTAGGCCCAAAAGACGGGAAACCGCCATCATCGCGCGGTACCGGGCGCTTCGCGCTTCGGAGGGAACCCCCGGGTATCGTTCCGGATGGTGCCCCGTGACGACTATACGTTGTACCTTGAAACCAAATCTCCTGAGAATAGCCGGGGCGGTGGCGGGATCCCAGACGGTGAAATGATCGTCGGGCGAGTCCTCGAGAAAAGCCGGCAGGCTCCTTCTTGCGGAGACTCCGGCGATCGAGGGAGTTGAAAAAGCGAAGATACCGCCGGGTTTGAGGAGCGAACCCACCCGCCCGAGCACCTTCCCCAATCCGTCGAAGTGCTCTATGACATACCACATTGTGAGAGCCGCGAGCTTCCGGGGATACATCCCGTCAGCGCCCGCGGCCGAAAAATCTGCGACAAACGCGGGAATGCCGAAATTTTCCTTCACATACGCGACCGCGTCGACGGAGACGTCCGTCCCGATGGCGTTCCAGCCCCTGGACTGGGCCTCGGCGACGAAGGCCCCGTACGCGCATCCCACGTCCAACACGCTTTCGGCGACGTTGCCGGCGGGCAGGAGTGCCTCGATCTCGCCAAGACGGCGAGCCATCGCAAGCCTGATCGCAGGGATGTCTTCGATATACGTCCTGCCGTAGTGCGCCTTGTATTCCTCGAAGAAATACGCCTTGTCGGCGTAGGAATCCCGCCTTTCGCGGAAGAATGCCATCCGGACGAGGCCGCAAGAGGGACACTTGAAGTAAGTCTTTCGTTCGGCGCGGTAGAGCGCCTTGCCGGCGATAGCGTCGCATGAAGGACAGGCCCCGGCGTGCCTCGGG
>CAZKJA010000594.1:0-1663 GCA_964552925.1 uncultured Treponemataceae bacterium | reverse complement strand
CGTGTTTCTCCATGTCCTTGACCGTGATGAGCCCGCGGAGCCTGCCGCCGGCGTCGACGACGGGGAGTTTTTCTATGCGGTGCTCGTCGAACTTCTCGCGGGCGCTCTTGGGCGTCGGTTCGCCCGTTTCGACGACCACGTCGCGGGTCATTGCATCGCTGACGAGCGAATCGTCCTCGCGCCTGAAACGGAGGTCGCGCGCGGTGATGATGCCTACGAGCTTGCCGTCGCGCCCGAGCACGGGGAGGCCGGTTACGCGGTGTCGTTCCATTATCGAACGGACATCGCGCAGCGTGCGATCCTCCTCGACCGTCACGGGGGAATCTATTATCCAGTTGAGGTAGCGCTTGACGGCGCAGACCTGATCGGCCTGTACGTCGGGCGGGAGGTTGCGGTGTATGACGCCGGCGCCTCCCTGCAAGGCGAGCGCGATGGCGAGCTTGTCTTCGGTTACCGTGTCCATCGCGGCGCTCAGCACCGGCGTGTTCAGGAACAGTTCGCCCGCCAGCCTCGTGCGTACGCTGACGTTCCTGGGCAGGAGTTCGGAATAGCCGGGCAGGAGCAGTATATCGTCGTAGGAAAGCGTTTCGGGAATGTCCATGTGACCTCCTCTGCGCAGGGCGAGTTCCAATCCGCATTCATCGTATACAGCGGGTTGTACACCGAAACGCTTCCAAGACGCAAGGGCTGGTACTAGCGCCTCGGATACACCTCGAAGCGCCTGGTGGCGCTTGCGCCGGATTCGCTGACGACGACGAGCTCATGCCTGCCAGGGGCAGGCCTTGCCTCGATCCGGTGGTCGTCGACGGTTTCCCCGAGGTAATCCCCGTCGAGGTGCCAGAATAGCCTGCTACCCGCGTTCCGGCTGGCGACGCGGAATACAGTCTTGCCGGGGCTGCCGTCCAGCTCTATCGGCACGAGGATAGCCGAGCCCTGCTCAGGCGCGATGAACTCGATATCCCCGGCGGAAGTCCCGGACGCGCCAGGCGCCCAGGGAGGCAGGGGCCGGTAGCCTATCGTCGATCGGGTGTAGTACCACTCGATCGCCGGCGGCAGTACGAACCTTCGCTCGGTACGGAGCCCCAGGGTGCCGGCCGTTTCCGCGCGGACCCTGAAGCGGCCGTCTTCGCTCAGGTGGACAATGACGCAGTAGGGACAGGTCTTGTCCGTTTTCGAACCCGATGGTACCGGGACCCGCTCCACCTTCGCGCAGTCCGGACCGGCTGCATAGCCTGAATCGGCGCATACCGTCTCGTAACGTAATCCACCGGACGGTTCGTCGAACCACGTCGACCGCGGGAGGTTTTCGAAGACATCGAACAGCAGCGGTGCCGCGGCCTGGCTTCCCTTCAGCTCCGGGCGCCCCGTGCCGTCGGCGTTTCCGGCCCACACCGCCACTACATGGTCCCTGCTGACCCCCACAGCCCACGCGTCGCGCGAACCGAAACTTGTGCCGGTCTTCCAGGCCACCCGCCGGGAACTTGCGTACTCCTGCCAGGAAGCCTCTTCGCCCGGCCTGGCTACGTCAACCATCGCCTCGAGGGTGAGCCAGGCGGCGCCCGGGGAGAACGGAGGATCGTAGGGCCGCGTGCCGCCGTCAGCGTCGGCACGCCAGAAAGCGCCGATGAACGGCTCGATGACCGTGTGATCGGAGAGTCCATCC
>CAZKJA010000593.1:0-1676 GCA_964552925.1 uncultured Treponemataceae bacterium | reverse complement strand
GAAGCCGTTGTGGATGCACTGCGTAAGTATGCCTCCGAGGCTCTCCTCCCGTTCGACAATCGCGCACGAGAAGCCTTCCTTGTCGAGTTCGAGCGCGGCGGCCATGCCGGCGGCTCCGCCGCCTATCACAACGGAATCGAAGTGCAGGTCTTTCATAACGCGTCCTTGAGTAAGCGGCTGGGCCCGCCGCTCTTGCTTACCTCGTCCCACGACAATCCGGTCTCCCGCATTATTATCTTCAGGATCTTGTACGTGCAGAATCCGCCCTGACAGCGGCCCATCTGGGCGCGGGTGAAGTACTTGATGCCGTCGAGCGTCGTGTGGCCGGCGCGTATCGCCTCGACTATCTCCGCCTCGGAGACCTTCTCGCAGCGGCAGACCATGTTCGCGTACGATGGGTCGGCCTTCGCGAGCTCGTCGACCTCGAAGGGGCTCATGTCCTTGACGTGGGGGCGCTTGCCGACGAAGGGATCGTAGCCCGGCCTCTCGCTCAGACGCAGGCCTTCCTTCTTGAGCAGGTCCTTGACGTACTCGCCTATCGCGGGGCTCGCTGTGAGTCCGGGCGACTGGATGCCCGCGACCTGGATGAAGGCCGGTACCTTGGCGCTGGGGGCGATGTAGAAATCGTCCCCGAGTATCGGCCGGAGTCCTGCGAAGCTCGTTATGACGTCGGATTCGGAAATCGAAGGGACCATCGCCCTGGCAGACGACAGGATCTTCTCCAGCTGGTCCCTGGTAGTCGACAGGTTTGTCTTGTCGGTGATCACCTCCGCGGTCGGGCCGATAAGGACTGTGCCCTCGACGGTCGGGACCACGAGCATGCCCTTGGACACGCTCGTCGGCACCGGGAATACCACGCGGGAAGGGCGGGATTTCGTCATGCGGTCGAGCAGGTAGTACTCGCCCTTACGCGGCTTGATCTCGAAGTCCTCGGCGCCGAACACCTTGGAGACCTCGTCGGCGAACAGGCCGGCCGCGTTGACCACGTAGCGTGCCTTCACCGAGCGGCCGTCGGTTGCGCGGACGGTCCACTCGTCGCCGGCGCGGACCGAGTGCCCGACCTTGAAGCCTGTGAGGATCTCCACGCCGTTCTTCCTGGCGTTCTCCACCAGCGAGAACACGAAGCGGTACGGCTCGACGATGCCGCCCCCGGGGACCCAGAGACCGCCGAGCGTCTCGGGGTTGAGCTTCGGCTCGAGTTCGAGCATCCTCTCGCGCGAGCACATCTCGATGCCGATGACGCCGTTGTCGACGCCCTGCATGTACAATTGCTCTATCGCCCGCATCTCGTCCTCGTGCATCGCCGCGACGACAATGCCGCAGCGTTTGAAGGGGAAGTCGAGCTCATGCTGGAGCCTGTCGAACATCATCGCGCCCTGGATTTCCAGCCGCGCCTTGAGCCTTTTTTTGCTGTCATGGAAGCCGCCGTGCACGATGCCCGAATTGGCCTTGGACACGCCGAACGAGACATCCACTTCCTTGTCCACAAGCACGACGTCGAGTTCGTAAGCGGAGAGGCGGCGCGCTATGTTCGCGCCGCATACGCCGGCTCCGACGATGCACACGTCGTAGCGGCCCGATCCAGTTTTCACGGGGACTCCTTAAGCTTTTCATAGTGAGTCGAAGCCTGCATCTCTGCCCAAAACACCGCTACTGAAGGTATGGCAGGGCTTGGG
>CAZKJA010000592.1:0-1682 GCA_964552925.1 uncultured Treponemataceae bacterium | reverse complement strand
ATGTACAAGGAAGCATCGAGGCTCCTGGGGGAAGTGGGTCTCAAAATAAATCCCGGAATCAAGATCAAGTTCCTGGGCATCGGGCAGCAACAGCTCGTCGAGATCGCCAAGGCCATCGCCAAAAAGGCGAGGATCCTCATCCTGGACGAGCCCACGGCGGCGCTCACCGAGGAAGAGGTTCGCATCCTCTTCGGTATCATCAGGAAGTTACAGGCGTCGGGCGTCACCTGCGTGTATATCTCGCACAAGCTTGGTGAGGTTCTCGACATTTCGTCTCGCGTCACGGTGCTCCGGGACGGCAAGACGATAGGGACGCGCGATCGCGGAGGGCTAGCTGAACGTGACATCATCAAGATGATGGTCGGGCGCGAGATCACTGACCGGTTCCCGAAGGAACTCGCCAAGGTCGGAGACGTCGCGCTCGAGGTTCGCGGCCTGACGGTCAGTGATCCGAAGTCGGGGAAGACGGTGCTGTCCGACATCTCCTTCTCCGTCCGGCGTGGCGAAGTACTTGGCATCGCCGGGCTCATGGGCGCGGGGCGCACCGAGTTGCTGATGAGCGTCTTCGGGGCGACGGAGTGGAATGTTGAGGGAGAGATCATCATCGACGGCAAAAGCGTCCGCATCGCGAGGCCGCTCGACGCGATAGGCGCCGGGATAGGCCTGGTATCCGAAGACCGCCGCCGCTACGGCCTCGTGATGGCCTTGTCCGTCATGGAGAACATGAGCCTGGCGAGTCTTGGGAAGCTGTCCCGGTTCCAGTTCCTCGACGCGAACAAGGAGGCGAAGCTCTGTGGAGACGAGATCCGCGAGCTCAAGATCAAGACGCCGCGGCTTGGCATGAAGGTTTCGGCCCTGAGCGGCGGGAACCAGCAGAAAGTCGTGCTGGCTAAGTGGCTCATGCTGGGACCGCAGGTACTTTTCCTTGACGAGCCCACGCGAGGCATCGATGTAGGTTCCAAGCACGACATATACCTCATGATCAACGAACTCGCGCGCAAGGGAATCGCGTTGGTCATGGTGTCCTCCGAGCTACCAGAGGTAATGGGCATGTCCGACCGCCTCCTGGTGATGCGCGAAGGAAAAATCACAGGAGAGTACAGGCGAGAAGATTTCGATCAGGAAAAGATCATGGCGAGCGCGACTGGGGGGAAGTTATGAGAGAAATCAAGGTGGCCAGCACGACCAGCGGGGGGCAAAGGCTCGAAATCCGCACATATGCAATGATAGGCACGCTGGCGCTTTTATGGGTGGTTTTCGAAGTCCTCACCGGGGGAACGTACCTGAGCGCTCGAAACGTAACGCTCCTGGTCAGGCAGATGACCTTCGTAGCCATGCTCACTTCCGGCGTGACCCTTGTGCTCGTCAACGGTCAGGTCGACTTGTCCCTGGGATCGGTCGCAGGACTCGCAAGCGGCATCGTCGCCTTGCTTGTAATAATTGCAGGGTTCGACATCGTGACCTCCATCATAATTACCCTGCTTGTGGCCGCCGCCCTCGGGGCCGTTCAGGGAGTCTGCGTCGCACGCTTCAGGATCCCGGGCTTCATCGCGACCATGGGCGGGCTCATGGCCTTCCGCGGCATCCTGCTCGGGGTTACAAGGAGCCGCACGGTCGCTCCCTTTCCCATCGCCTTCAAGGAGATCGGCCAGGGATACCTCTCGCCGGCGATCGGACTCGCA
>CAZKJA010000591.1:384-1687 GCA_964552925.1 uncultured Treponemataceae bacterium | reverse complement strand
CACGGCGTTTACGCCGGAGGGCGGCGGTGGCGGCGTGTCGGGCTCAAACCGAACGTGTATCGAGGAAATCACGGGGCTTCGTTCGCCCTGCGCGTCCGGGAATAATTCCATCCGCAACTGCAGGTACCGGCCTTTTGGCGACCGCCCATCCGGATCCCGGATAAGGCCCGGCTGGAACGGGAGCCACTCGGGGGCATCGTCCCGCCAGCCGGCCGACGAGTCGCCTGTACGGTAGCTCCAGTGGACCGCCGATTCACCTTGGGTCCTTACGGCGCTCTCGATGGCGGTAATCGTCGAGTTGGTCGTGCCGAGGTCGAAGATCGGAGACACTATGACGCCGCCGGTCGCAGGGTACCTTGCCAGGTTCGGTTCGATGAAGGCTGGCCGTATTAGAAATTCGTCTATCAGCCCCGTATAGTTCTGCGCGATCTCGAGACGGCCCGATTCGCCCGCGATAGCGCTGTAGACGGTCCCGGTCTGCCTCCCGCTCGGCGTGGCGTAGGTGAGCGCTTCGGGTTTGCCGTTCATCAGGTACTCGAGCAGGCCGGTCGCGGAATCGAAGCGGACCAGGTGGTGAGACCATGTCGCGGGCACCACGACGGAACTTCCCTGCAGGTTGAGCGTCGTCGCCTTGCCGGAGGGATCCGTGAAAAAATTGAGAAAGCCGAACATCAGCCTGTTCCTGAGGATTATGCACGAAACCTGTTGGGACAGCCGGTATTTCCCGTTCCGCCGGCTGGCCTTCCACATGAAGACTATCTCGCCGGAATCCGCCCGCGTCGGCTTGAGCCAGAACTCGATGGAGAAGTTCAGCATCGGGATTCCCGGTTCGAAGAGCGGGCTCGAGCCACGTTCCAGGGAAAGCCTGGTGGCTGGTGCCCGGAAGGCTCCGGCGCCCTCGCCAAATCTGGAAAGGGGCGATCTCACGTAGGGACCGATGGTTTCGATGTTCCAGTGGCCCGCCTGGTCGGAAGGCGTGGCGTCGTCGAACGTTATGGCGAGGTCGCGTTCCGCCGGATCGAGTCCCGGGTAAGGTGAAAGCGACATCTCCGGTCCGGTAGCGCCGTCGGTCCTCATGGCGCCATCGAAAAGCCACTGGTGGGGCGACGATTCCGAGCGGCTGGCGGCATCTACTGCGAGTACCTCCTCGCCCGGCAGCGCCACCGGGAAGATCGCTGCGACGAGCAGGGCCGCGACGAGCGCCGTGACGGCCGGTTGGTTGTTTATGCTTGATTCGCTCTGCTTTGCGCTCATATGTTGTGGATCCTCGATACACGCGTGAATAGGCTGGCGGGCCGGGAGG
>CAZKJA010000591.1:0-374 GCA_964552925.1 uncultured Treponemataceae bacterium | reverse complement strand
TATCATATTATCGAAGAATATGGACGAGAATAAAGCCCGGCCTTCCGCCGGATTGCGGATTGCAGCCAAACAAGCCCCGGAATCGCCCGGAGTCTACCTCTGGAAGGACTCGCAGGGTGTGATTATCTACGTTGGCAAGGCCAAATCCATCAAGGCCAGGCTTTCCTCCTATTTTTCCGGCAAACGGGAAGTGAAGACGCGCTTGCTCGTCTCCAAGGCCCCGACACTCGAATGGATACTCACCGAGACCGAGTACGAGGCCCTGCTCCTCGAGAATAACCTGATAAAGCTCCACACTCCCCGGTACAACATCAACCTGAAAGACGGCAAGACATACCCGTCAATACGCATCACGAACGAGGAATTCCCGAGGG
>CAZKJA010000590.1:0-1688 GCA_964552925.1 uncultured Treponemataceae bacterium | reverse complement strand
CTAATTGATAAATTTAGCTTGTCTGGTACGATCACTTCGGATATAGTGTGGGAACACTTGGAAGGTGCCCACATACTTTTTCTCGAAAGGATTCTACCCATGGACGAAATTCAGAAGCTCATGATTCCAGACCTTGTGAACATGAAAAAAGAAGGCAAAAAGATATCGATGATCACAGCTTATTCCTACCCCCAGGCGCTCGTCGTCGACGAGGCAGGAATCGACATCATCCTGGTCGGCGATAGCCTCGGCATGGTCGAATTGGGCTACAACGGTACCACTCCGGTCACGATGGACGAGATGTACAACCACATCAAGCCAGTCATGCGCGCCGTCAAGCGTGCCCACGTGGTCGGCGACATGCCCTTCATGTCTTATAATATCTCCAAGGAACAGGCTATCACCAACGCTGGCATCCTCTTCAAGGATGGCGCTTGCGACTCGATCAAGCTCGAGGGCGGCCAGGAGATGGCCGAGACCGTCGCAGCGATAGTGCGCGCCGGCATCCCGACCTTCGGCCACATCGGCCTGACGCCCCAGACAGCCGGAATGCTCGGCGGCTTCAAGGTCCAGGGCAAGTCCCTCGACGCCGCGAAGAAAGTGATCGACGACGCCATCGCCCTCGACGAGGCCGGTGCCTTCGCGCTCATCCTCGAGGCAATTCCTCGCCAGCTCGCCAAGATCATCACCGAGAAGGTGAAGTGCATCACGATCGGGATCGGCGGCGGCATCGACTGCGACGGCCAGGTGCTCGTGCTCCACGACATACTCGGCCTCTTCAAGAGGTTCACGCCGAAGTTCGTCAAGGTGTACGCCGACGCGTACGGTTTCCAGATCAAGGCGGTCAAGGAATTCATCGATGAAGTCCAGACCGGCAAGTTCCCCGCGGACGAGCACACCTTCACGATGAAGGAAGACAACGTCGTGGAACTCCGGAAGATATACAAGCTCTAGCATCGAAGCGCCGTGACGCGCGGCGGTCTTCAAGGCCGCCGCGCATTCTCTTCCATAGTTCGAACGCCTCGCGTGCAAGGAGCGTTGCATTGGACAATAGACACATGGTGCGACCGGAAGGACAGCGGGGGACCGACCTTGCCGATTTCGGCGCCGCCGAGCTGGTAGCGGGTTTCGGATCCGGCGCTTTCTCGCCGGTAGAGGCGATGGACGCCGTCCAGCGCCGTATCGCCGACCGCGAGCCGCTCGTCAAGGCGCTCTGGGGCGCGGACCCCGAGCGGGCGCGGGTGGAAGCGGCCGGAAGCGAGATCCGCTGGCGCAAGGGCAGGCCCTGCGGCCCCCTCGATGGCGTGCCTATGACGCTCAAGGAAAACATTCCGACAAAAGGCTTGCCTGTGCCGCTCGGCTGCGCGGCGACCGAGCTCGTCCCGGCGACGGCGGACGGTCCGCCCGCCGCCAGGCTCCGCGAGGCAGGCGCGATCCTCCTTGGCAAGACTACCATGCCCGACCTGGGCATGCTGTCTTCTGGACTTTCCAGCTTCCACGAGCTCACCACCAACCCATGGAACAAGGCCTGGAACCCCGGCGGTTCGAGCGCCGGCTCGGGAGCGGCCGCGGCGGCGGGCTACGGCCCCCTGCACATGGGCTCCGACATCGGCGGTTCGCTTCGGCTTCCCGCCTCCTGGAACGCCATAGTCACGCTGAAACCAAGCGACGGCCGCGTTCCTATAGAC
>CAZKJA010000589.1:0-1688 GCA_964552925.1 uncultured Treponemataceae bacterium | reverse complement strand
GAGCCACCGCTTCACCGCCAAGACCGCGCTCGTCCTCAAGGCGTGGACCCGCGACGGCATCGTTGGCTGGGCGGAGGGCGAGCACCTGGACACGCCGTGGTACGTCCCCGAAACCGTCGAATCCGGCTGGGCGCTTCTCTCGTCGCTGCTGCTGCCGGCCTTGGTCGGCCTTGAATTCTCGACCGCCGACGAGCTGTCCGGGCGCTTCTCGTGGATACAGGGCAACCAGCTGTCGCTGGCCGCCGTCGACGTCCTGGCGCGGGACCTGATCTGCCGGGCCGAGCGGCGGAGCCTCGCCGCCTCGCTCGGGGGAGTCCGGGACCGCGTCCCGGCCGGGACGTCGCTGGGGCTGTGTCCATCGCCCGAGCGGCTTGTGGAGCGCGTCGCCCAGGCTGCCCCGTCCGGCTATCAACGAGTCAAGATCAAGATCAAGCCGGGAAAGGACCTGGACTATCTGGAGGCGGTAAGGAATGCCTTCCCCGACCTCCCGATCATGGCGGACGCCAATAGCTCCTATTCTCCGTCGGACGCCGACACCCTCGCGGCCTTGGACCGCTTCGACCTGACTATGGTCGAGCAACCCTACGAAAACGGCGACCTCGTCCACCATGCCGAGCTGGCCGCCCGGATTGCCACGCCGGTCTGCCTCGACGAGAGCGTCCACGACATCCACGATGCCAGGGCGGCCGTCGCGCTCGGAGCGTGCCGGATCGTCAACGTCAAGCCGCCCCGCGTCGGCGGCCCGGGCTCGGTCCTCCGGATGGAAGCCTTCCTGCGGGGCCGGGGAATACCAGTCTGGTGCGGCGGCATGCTCGAGACCGGCATAGGCAGGGCCGTCAACCTGGCCTGCGCCTCGCTGGAGGGATTCACCCTGCCGGGAGACCTGGCGGCCCCCCTCAGCTACCTGGAGCGCGACCTGGTCGAGGAGCGCTTCGAGCTGGCGCCGGACGGGACGATTGAGGTGCCGGTCTCGCCAGGCATCGGCGTACGGGTTGACGAGGACTACCTGGAGCAGCGCACCGTGCGAAAAGAGGTCTTTGCATGAAGCGGAACGTTGTCGTCGACGAATTCCTGCGCATCGCGGCCCTGCCCCGCCCGAGCGGACGGGAGGACGCCGTACGCGAATACCTGGCCGTGAGCGCCGAGCGGATGGGGTGCCCGTGGAAGCGGGACGAGGCCGGCAATCTCGCCGTCTTCGTCCCGGCGACGCCGGGCATGGAGACGGCGCCCTGCGTCGTCCTGCAGGCGCACATGGACATGGTCTGCGTCGCCGATCGGCCCTGGGACTTCCTCCGGGAACCGATCCGCGTCGTAGAGAGGGACGGCTGGCTCTCGGCCGAGGGGACCAGCCTCGGGGCTGACGACGGGATAGGTTGCGCGATGGCCCTGTGCGCCGCCCGCGACCTGGCTCACGGTCCGCTGTCGCTCCTGTTCACGGTCGAGGAGGAGACCGGGCTCAGGGGCATGAGCGCCCTGTCGCCGGAGCTGATCGACGACCGGGCAGGCTACGCCATCAACCTTGATTTCGAGTCCGAAGGCCACGTCTGCGTCGCTTGCGCCGGCGGGCTCGTGGTCGAGGCCGAGGCGGCGCTCCCGACGGAACGGCTCGACGCCGGGACCCACTCCGCCCGGCTCCTGCGCGCCCGCGGGGTCCTGGGCGGCCATTCCGGCCTCGACATCGACGGCAG
>CAZKJA010000588.1:0-1699 GCA_964552925.1 uncultured Treponemataceae bacterium | reverse complement strand
CCTTCGACTCTCCGCCCTCCCCATAGGTCAGGAAAATGTACCTGGAATCCGTCAACTGCGAAACCTGCCGCAGGATATATTCGCCTTCCAGAGGCAGCCCGCCGGTGCCGATAGTGTACAGCTTGATGGCTTTGCCGCGCGCATCGTTGGCCGCATCGATATAGGTATACTCATGACCGTAGTCGAGGTGGGGTTCCGCGTCGGTCACGACGAACGCCATCCGGAGGCCGCCTTCGTTCCAGGCGATCTTGTTGACGGCATCGTCGAGCGCCGACTCGAGGTCCTCCGGGCTGTCCCCGCCGCCATCGGCGCTCACTTCTTCCAGTTCGGCCTGGAACGCGTCCAAGTCATCGGTGAGTGGAACGACCTGGGTGATGTATTCGTCGCCGCGGTCCTTGTACAGCACAAGCCCGAACCTCACCAAGGGACGTGGTTTCAGCTCATTGAGATTCGCGTAGATAATCTCGATGGTCGATGTCAGGCGGCTAATCTCCTCGCCCATCGAACCCGTTGTATCCATAACGAACAGCACGTCGAGCGGCAATGGCGAGGGAATCGAACGCGAACCCTGCAATTTCAGCTCAACCAGGCGGGCTCCGTCTCGCGCTACCTTGGCGCTGGCGGAGAGCCGTCCCGCCCTTGCCTGGATATCGAAACTGGAAGCCTTTGTATCGAGCGCCGAAGGATAGAACCTGAAACCTCCGTCGGCGTAGCTGAGCCCGCTTTCGAGCAACGTGCCGCCTGCGCTTACCGAGATGATGGCGTTGGCCACCGATTTTCCGGCCCCGTCGAGAACGCGGACAGTGAGGCGCTCGCTGATATCGTAGGTAAAATGGGGAACGTCTCCGTATGTAGTCAGGAAATCGACAAAGTAGTTGAATTGCGCGTTGTCATCGGAGAAACCTGCCTTGAGCCCGGAAACGGTCGGCACGCTCTTCGGTTCCGCCGCCAAAGACATGCCGGGAAGCGACTTGGGAGCAACGCTCTCTTCCCTCAGGACAGGAGCGGGGCTTGCCTCTGCGGCTATTTCAGCCTCAACGGTTTTTGTCGACTTGGAATCATCGTTCGGTACTGCCGGAGCGCTTGCGCTACCAGCGGTTTCATTCCTGTCCGCCATACCGGATGGTACACTCTGGCCAGCGGGCATGCTTCCCGATCCGGCGCACGACATGAAAAGAACGACCAAGACCGCGACGGCCCAAAACACAAATCGCTTCATCAAGGCCTCCTCCGATCAAAAGACAGCAACGTTTAAAGTACGAGGGTTCGCTTGACAATATCCATTTTGACACCGAACAAGCGCTGGAACTCTTCCTTCGTGGAATAGGCGGTTCCCGCCTTTGCGTTGAATATAGTGGCGAACGCATTCAGGTCTTCCGGCTTGTCGGAAAAAAGCGCCGACGCGAACGCGGCCCTGTACAAGCCGGCCGTCGCCAGACCCTCGGTATCGAGCTTGCCGTATTTTGCCTTGGCCTTGCCGTCCACTATCGCGGTGCCGCCGTCATAGCCGATTGTAAAAATGAAGTCTTCCCTGGAAATCATCTCGCCTCCGAAAAAAAAGCTGGAGGCTCCGCCTATCGCGGGCCGCCAGCCTCCATGGTACATCGCCACTCAATCGCGGAGCAACGGGTCAAGCCGGGCTGAAACTATCCTTGCCGGCACCGCACATTGGGCAGACCCAATCGTCGGGCAAATCGGC
>CAZKJA010000587.1:0-1703 GCA_964552925.1 uncultured Treponemataceae bacterium | reverse complement strand
GACGACGACGCCGTGGACGCTGCCGTCGAACCTCGGGCTGACAATAGGGCCGGATCTTGAATACGTGATCGTCGAGGACGGGGCCGAACGGTACGTTATGGCCGAAGCGCGGCTAGGCGCGTACTACAAGGATACTTCCTCGCTCAAGATAGCCGCGCGCTTCAAGGGTTCCGCGTTGCTCGGGGCGCAATACGAGCCGCTGTTCCCGTACTTCGCCGAACACGCGGCCTCCGGAGCGTTCAGGGTGCACGCGGCCGCGTACGTGACGATAGCGGACGGTACCGGCATCGTGCACACGGCTCCCGGCTTCGGCGAGGACGACTACCAGACGCTCAAGGGCACGGGAGTGCCGACCGTCTGCCCGGTCGACGGCGAGTGCAAGTTCACGCCCGAGGTCAGCGACTACGCCGGGCGTTTCGTCAAGGATTGCGACAAGGACATCATCGAGAGGCTCAAGGCCGAAGGCAAGCTCGTCAAGCGCGAGAGTTACCTGCACGCGTACCCGCACTGCTGGCGCTGCGCCAGCCCGCTGATATACAGGGCAGTCTCCAGCTGGTTCGTAAAGATAGAGCCGGTCAAGCCGAAGATGCTCAAGGCGAACTCGAGCGTCTACTGGGTGCCGAGCCACATCCGCGACGGCCGCTTCGGCAAGTGGCTGGAGAACGCGCGCGACTGGGCTATAAGCCGCAACCGCTACTGGGGCAATCCCCTGCCGATCTGGAAGTGCGACGAGTGCGCGGGCACCGTATGCGTCGGTTCGGTCGACGACCTGGAGAAGCTTTCGGGCACCCGGCCGACCGACCTGCACAAACACTTCGTCGACGATATCTCATGGAAATGCGGCAAGCCCGGATGCAAAGGCACGATGCGGCGCATACCGGAGGTGCTCGACTGCTGGTTCGAGTCCGGTTCGATGCCGTACGCGCAGGTGCATTACCCCTTCAAGGACAAGAAGCACTTCGAAGAGCACTTCCCCGCCGACTTCATCTGCGAGGGGCTCGACCAGACGCGCGGCTGGTTCTACACGCTGACGATCCTGGCGGCCGCGTTGTTCGACAAGCCGGCCTACAAGGCCTGCGTCGTCAACGGCCTGATACTCGCGGCCGACGGCAAGAAGATGTCGAAGAGCCTGCGCAACTACACCGACCCCGTCAAGGTGATGGACGAGTTCGGCGCCGACGCGCTCAGGCTGTTCCTTATGCATTCGCCGGTGACCAGGGCCGACGACCTCTGCTACTCGGACGAAGGCGTCCGCGACGTGGTCAAGAGCATTCTGCTGCCGCTGTGGAGCGCGTACGGGTTTTTCATCACCTACGCGAACATCGACAGGATCGAACCCTCCGAGGCTCCGGCGGACGCAGCCAACCCGATGGACCGCTGGATCCTGTCCAAGTGCGAGACGATGGTCAGGGAGGTCGGCGCGGGGATGGAGGCGTACGATATGCAGAGGTCGATCGACCCCATGGTCGACTTCATAGACGCGCTGAACAACTGGTATATCCGCCGCTCGCGCAGGCGCTTCTGGCGCTCCGAGAACGACGGCGACAAGGTCGAGGCGTACTCCACGCTGTTCCGCGTCCTTCGCAGGCTGGCCCTGTGCATGGCGCCGGTCACGCCGTTCATCGCCGAGACGATGTGGCGCAATCTCCGCGGCGACATCGCGCGCGGCGACATCGCGCGCGGCGACATCGCGCGCGGCGACA
>CAZKJA010000586.1:0-1725 GCA_964552925.1 uncultured Treponemataceae bacterium | reverse complement strand
CTCTCCCTCATCTTCTCTGTGTCTCTGTGCCTCCGTGGTTCAAATTCTTCGGAGTTATCTATTCTTCCTTGCTCTTTTTCTTCACCACGCTGTACGAGCTCATCATAATTGAGACTGGCTCCAGGCTCGGCACGTTTTCGCAGATGATCTTGACTATCACTGTCATCGGCACCGCGAGAACAAGGCCCGCGAAACCCCACAGCCAGCCCCAGGCGGACAGCGAAACAAGGATGACGAACGGCGACAGCCCCAGATTCTGCCCCTGCACCCGCGGCTCAACTACGTTACCCAGAATCATGTTGACTCCAAGCATCGTCGCTATCGAGGCGATGATGGGGCCGGGGGCCGGATAGAACTGGACGACCGCGAACATGGTTACTCCGACTCCGGCAAAGATCGACCCGATGTTCGGTATGAAGTTGAGGATGAACGAGATGACCCCCCATATTATCGGGAAGTCCAGCCCTATCATTGTAAGAAGCAACCACACCAAGATGCCGGTTGCCAGGCTTATGAAGAATTTGACGCTCAGGTACCTGGCTACCTGTACGACGACATCCGCGACGATGCGCTGGATCCTCGTCGACATGAAGCCGGCGAATGCCACTTCGATGCGCTGCCTGAAGTGACCTATCTCTAGAAGCAGGAATATCACGAACAGGATCACCATCACGGTGTCGGTCAGGAAGCCCAGGAAGGTTTCCGAGGTGGAGAAGGCAAGCGATTGCACCCGCGCCCGTACGCCGAGCTGACCCCAGATGTTCTGGAACAGGCTTACGTGTTCGTCGTACGGCAGGCTCATAGCCTTGGCGACCACCATATACAATTCGGTGAAACGTGCCTCGTATTTCGGGTACAAAGTCAGGATCGTCTTCAGGCTGCCGAACAGTATGATGCCGACCGCGTAGACGGCTATGCCTATCATAGCCACGACGACGATGGCGCCGATGACCCTTGGAATTTTTATCCGTTCAAGGAGGATGACGACAGGTTCGAGCACGAAGGTCAGGAGTACCGCTATCACGAAGGGGAGGATGACCCCGGAGGCTATTTTCAGCGTCGCGAAGAGCAGCAACAGGCTTATGAACCCGACCAAAAGGAGGCTGGCCCTTGTATAGCTCGAGCCGCGGTAATTATGTTCTGCCATTGCGATGCCTCCGGGCTTCAGCTCGAGCGCAAGACGGTCTGCTTCGAAACGTAGGCTTCGCCGCATCCTGAAATCACTCGCAGCTTCTCCAGCCAGAGCTTGGCTTCCGACTCCGTCGTGTATGGACCGACGCGTACGCGGTACCAGGTGGTTCCGTCTATATCCTTCATCGTTATGAGGGTGGACAATCCCTTGCCGGCAAGGTCGCGCTGCAGGTCGTCGGCGCGCGAGCGGCTGGTGAAGGCGGCTGCCTGTATCCAGAATTCGGCGACGGCCTTGGGCTTGGCGGCTTTCGCTGCCGGCGTGGCGCTTCCCTTGACGCCGGCCGCGGCGCTAGCGGCGGACGGGGACTTTGTCGCGGCGGCGGCTTTAGGCGGAGCTGGGGTATACAGCTTGGGAACCGCGGGAGGATTCTGATCCGCGGCTGCCGGGGCGGTCGGAGTCCCCTGCGGTATGGCGAGCGTCGCGGCTGACGGCTTGTCGCCGTAGATGACGATTATGTCGGTACCCGTCGGCGCTGCGGGAGCGGGAGGCGGCGGCACCGGGATCGGCTCGACGGCGCGGACGTACACATCCGG
>CAZKJA010000585.1:0-1736 GCA_964552925.1 uncultured Treponemataceae bacterium | reverse complement strand
TAGTTCCTCGAACCTTGTTGCTACGCTTAAAAGCTACCATCGGTGGTAGTCGGATCGATTAATACCATACTTGGGATAGTACCCTTCGCCGTAAACCACAAGGTTCGATGAACAAGGCAAGTTTTGAAGTTTCTGGATACTGCTTTTCATACGTGCTGAAAATTTTTTTCATTTTTCTTGACGTATATATGATTCATATTATACTCTAAAATTACCGTTAGACAGGTTGTCAGCACACGCGAATTCATCCAGTACCCATAGCAACAACGGTTGGCGACAGCATACGCCATGATTACTCGGCATGGAAAAAAGCTGATCCTGGTGGAGGTGCTTAGTGTGGGAAAAATGTGCAACCAACCTGGGCAATATACTGCTGTCATTATCGGATGCGATCGATCTGGCCGATCCCGCCATTTCGCAGCACCAACTGCGAACGGCATACATCGCGTGGAAAATCTCCGAGAGCCAGGGTCTGTCGGCCGACCAGATATCAGACATTTTCATTGCCTCGCTGTTGCATGATGTAGGAGCCATAACAAGCGAAGAGAAGATCGCGTTGCATAGTTTTGAAGAGGTGCATGTCCAGCTGCATTGCATCAAAGGCGAGCTTCTCTTGGGCAGGCTTCCCGAGTTTGCCAAGCTCGGGAAGTATGTCAGGTACCATCATACCGAATGGACAGAATGGCAAAATTCGGCAGAATCCATCGAAACAGGATATGTACTTGGCTCTCAGATTATTTTATTATCCGATTTGATTGAAAGGCTGATCAATCGGAATGAACACATACTGCTCCAGAATGATTCGATCCGTGATCACGTGCGAATACTGCGAGACCGAAGCGTTGAGGGTAAAATCGTTGATCAATTCCTGGAAATCTCCAGGTCCGAGGATTTTTGGCTCGATATTGTCACTCCACGGCTCCATTCCCTCCTGTTTACGCAAGGTCCATTGAGAAGCATCGAGGTCAGCAACGATCGTCTCGAGATGATATCGAAGCTTTTCAAGGATCTGATTGATTTCAAATCGCCTTACACGGCCACGCATACTTCCGGGGTAGCAGCATGTGCCGAGATGGTCTCAAGACTCATCGGATGCAGTGACTTTGAAATTCAGGGTATTCGAATCGCGAGCAATCTCCATGATCTTGGCAAGCTTGCCGTTCCGAGCGGTATCCTCAACAAAAAGGGCGGGTTATCGCGGGTAGAATACGCGATCATCAAATCTCATACGTACTATTCGTACAACATCATCAATTCCATCGGCGGGCTCCGACAGATAGCCGAATGGGCCTCCTTCCATCATGAGAGGCTGGATGGCAGCGGATATCCCTTTCACATCAAGGAAGCGCGGCTGTCCGTGGGATCAAGAACCATCGCCGTCGCCGACATCTTTACCGCCTTGATGGAAGCTCGACCATATCGGGAAGGAATGGGAAAGACCGAAATGAGTAAGACAATGAATCAGATGGCGGATAACGGCTATGTCGATTCCAGTCTTTTTTCGCTGCTTTTTGACGAGTACGATTCATTGCGGGCGTATGTTGCCAATACCCAGATCGCGGCAAAGGAATTCTATTCAACACGCATCGCCAATATAGGCATCGACAATTGATTTTCCTCGCATCTTCTCCGTGTCCTTCACATTCCTACCCCAGGTCGGCTCGCTTGACGATATAGAAGATCAGGTACGTGAGGGCGATGAAGAAGCCAAACGCCGTCGAGAAGAGCAGGGCTGC
>CAZKJA010000584.1:0-1761 GCA_964552925.1 uncultured Treponemataceae bacterium | reverse complement strand
GTTCCCAGAGTTCCTCGGCCAGGTGCGGGGCGTAGGGGCCGACCATCTTCACCATCGGCACCCACAGCGACCTCGGCGTCCGCACGCAACGGGCGATCTCGGCCGACAGGACCATCATCGCGCTGATGGCGGTGTTGAAGTTCAGGGTGTCGGTGTCGTCGCCGACCTTCTTGATCGTCTTGTGTAGGAGCTTCAGCTGCTCCGGCGTCGGCGCCTCGTCGGAGAGCGGCTTGTCGGCTATGGCCCAGAGCCGTTCCAGGAAGCGCGAGACGCCCACGAGGCCCGCGGTGGCCCAGGGCTTGGACACTTCCAGCGGGCCCATGAACATCTCGTAGACGCGCATCGCGTCCGCGCCGAATTCCGTGATGATGTCGTCGGGGTTGATCACGTTGCCGCGGCTCTTTGACATCTTCTGGTTGTCCTCGCCCAGGATCATGCCCTGGTTGACGAGGCGCTGGTACGGTTCCTTCGTGTTCACCAGGCCCAGGTCGAAGAGCACCTTGTGCCAGAAGCGGGCGTACAAGAGGTGGAGCACCGCGTGCTCGACGCCGCCGACGTAGAGGTCCACCGGCATCCAGTAGTCGATCTTGTCCCTGCCGACGAAAGCCTTATCGTTCTTCGGGTCGAGGTAGCGGAGCTGGTACCAGCACGAGCCGGCCCATTGCGGCATCGTGTTCGTCTCCCGCTTGGCGGGGCCGCCGCAGACGGGACAGGTGGTCTTCACCCACTCCTCTATCTTGGCCAAAGGCGATTCGCCGGTGCCGGAGGGCTCGTAGCTCTTCACTTCGGGCAGGGTCAAAGGCAATGCCGATTCAGGCAGGGCGACGACGCCGCACTTCGGGCAATGGACCACCGGTATCGGTTCGCCCCAATAACGCTGGCGGCTGAACAGCCAGTCGCGCAGCTTGTAGTTGATAGCCAGCTTGCCGAGCTTGCGCTCTTCGAGCCAGGCTGTGATAGCCTTCTTGGCGGACTCTGTGTCCATGCCGTCGAGGAAGCCGGAGTTGACGTTGACTCCATCGGCAGCCGTGCATTCGGCGGGCTCGCCCGGGCAGGGGACGGCTTTCCCGTCGGGCCCCGGCTTGGCGACCACCTCGATGATGGGCAGCCCGAAGGCCTTGGCGAAGTCCCAGTCGCGTTCGTCGTGCGCGGGGACGGCCATGATGGCGCCCGTGCCGTACGACGCGAGCACGTAGTCGGAGATCCATATCGGGATGCGCTTGTCGTTGACCGGGTTGATCGCGTAGGCGCCGGTGAAGACGCCGGTCTTCTCCTTGGCGAGGTCGGTGCGCTCGAGGTCGCTCTTCTTGGCTGCTCCGTCGACGTAGGCGTCGACCGCCTTCTTCTGGGCCTCGCCCGCGATAGCGACGACGAGCGGATGCTCGGGCGCGAGCACCATGTAGGTGGCGCCGAACAGCGTGTCGGCCCTGGTCGTGAACACCTCGAGCGGCTCGCCCGAGCCGTCCACCTTGAAGACCACGGAAGCGCCTTCGGAGCGTCCTATCCAGTTGCGCTGCATAGCCTTGACCGGCTCCGGCCAGTCGAGGCCGTCGAGGTCCTCGAGCAGGCGGTCGGCGTACTTGGTGATCCTGAGTATCCACTGGCGGATGCGCTTGCGCGTCACCTTGGTGCCGCAACGGTCGCACTCGCCGTCCTTGACTTCCTCGTTGGCCAGGCCGGTCTTGCACGACGGGCACCAGTTTATCGGGGCGTCGGATTCATAGGCGAGACCCATGTTGAACAGCTGGAGGAAGATCCATT
>CAZKJA010000583.1:0-1773 GCA_964552925.1 uncultured Treponemataceae bacterium | reverse complement strand
TTCGTCGCAGCTTGCATCTAGTCATATTTCGACACTTTGGGCGGGAGTAGCACATACTGTTCTACACTACCGATAGTAGCCTTGAACCACCAGATGCAAGCTGCGACGAACTAGCCACTGACCTCGCTAAAACTTGCCGAAAATCAAATCAGGTATGAACGTCACAACGCCCGGCAAGAACACGAGTATCGCCAGCTCCAGCAGTATCGCCGCCATGAAGGGTATCGATTCCCTGGTGTAGTCCTCGACGGGACAATCGATGATGCCGCATACAGTGTACAAGGCCGCCCCGATGGGCGGCGTCATTACCCCGAGGGTGACGACTGTGGCCATCAGCACGCCGAAATGGACGGGATCCACGCCGAGGCTCTTGACCATTGGCAGGAATATCGGCGTGAGTAGCAGGAAGTTGACGTTGCTGTCAACGAACATTCCTGTGACGAAGAGGAATCCCAGCATTATGAGCATCAGCGCCTGGGGATTGTTGGTGATGCCGAATATGAGGTTGCTCAAGACCACCGGGAGCTGCACCCAGGTGAGCGCATAGCTGAACGGGCCGGACAAGGCGATTATCAGCATGATGGCGCCGTTGTCCTTGAAGCTGGTGACCAAGGCTCCCTTGAATTTCTCCCAGGTGAGCTCCTTGTGGACGAACACGCCTATCACGACGGCGTAAATGACGGCGAAGGCGCCCGATTCCGAAGGCGTGAACACGCCGAAGCGGATACCTATGATCAACAGGATGGGAAAAAGCAGCGCCCAGATCGATTCCTTGAGGTTCAGAAGGAGCTCATGGATCGTAAGCTTGGGTGTATTGGTCCGGGGAGGATCGTATTTCTTTATACGGCTCGTCACGGACGTGGTGGCCATCAGGAACGCCATCATTATGAGGCCGGGAAGGAGCCCTCCGGCGAATAGCCGGCCTATCGATACCTGGCCGACGAAGCCGAATATGATGAGGCCGAGGCTCGGCGGAATCGTCGCCGTTATCAAGGCGGTCGTACAGTTCACCGCGCAGATGTAGCCCTTGCTGTAGCCTATCCGCATCATCTCCGGGGCCAGGATACGGGTTTCCATTATCGCGTCCGCGGTGGCCGAGCCCGAGACTCCTCCCATCAGCGTGCTCATCACAACGCTGATCTGGGCGGTCCCCCCGTACATGCGCCGCGTCAGGAGCCGCGCCAGCGACAGCAGCCGGCTCGTGATGCCAGACACGTTCATCAGATTACCGGCAAAGATGAAGAACGGCACCGCAAGGAACGCGAATGACTGGCTCTGCAGCACTATCATCTGCACGGCGCTCTCGAACGGCAGCATCGGTTGCGTGAAGAAGTACATGAAGCCAGAAATGCCGATGACGAAGGCGATAGGCATCCCCATGGCCAGGAAAACGACGAAGCATACGAGCAGGAGTGCCATTTAGATGTCCTTGTCTGTCTTCGAGCGGCCGTCGCGACCGGCCGTCGAGCCAATCGCGCGTGCGACTCTCCTGATCTTCTGGAGCGTCGTGAAGACCATCGAGAATGCCGAGAATACCAGGCTGATGGTCACTAAAGAATACGGTATGGGCATCGACTGGAATTTGCTCACGCGCTCGCTCCAGGCGAGCCTTGCGCCGAATATGAAAATGATGACCAAGGCGACCAGTATGATGAGGTATACGGCAAGTTCTACGATGCGCTGGATGGATGCTGGAAGCTTGCGGGTGAGCAGATCCACCCCGATGATCTGGCCGTCGCGCCACGCGACATCGGCGCCCATGAACGCCGTCCA
>CAZKJA010000582.1:1262-1775 GCA_964552925.1 uncultured Treponemataceae bacterium | reverse complement strand
GAGACCATCGAATGACCGATGACGTCATACTCCAGGTCAAGGACCTGAAGGCATATTTCAAGCTGGACGAGGGTCTCCTCAAGGCGGTCGACGGAGTCAGTTTCGACTTGCGCAAGGGAGAGACGGTAGGCATAGTCGGCGAGTCGGGCTCGGGCAAGAGCGTCACAAACCTGGCGATAATGCGGCTGATCCCGAGCCCTCCAGGGCGGATAGCCGGCGGGGAAGTCCTGTTCGAAGGCAAAGACATCCTCAAGATGAACGACGCCGAAGTCCGCGGGATCCGGGGCAACAAGATATCGATGATCTTCCAGGATCCTATGACCTGCCTCAACCCCTTCCTCCGCATAAGCGAGCAGATGGTCGAGACAATAGTGTTGCACCAGGAACTGGACAAGAAAGCCGCGAAAGACAAGGCCGTCGAGATGCTCAAGCTGGCCGGCATCCCGGCGCCCGAGAAGCGCATAGACCAGTATCCGCACCAATTTTCCGGCGGCATGCGCCAGCGCGTGATGA
>CAZKJA010000582.1:0-1252 GCA_964552925.1 uncultured Treponemataceae bacterium | reverse complement strand
ATTGATAGCCGACGAGCCGACGACCGCGCTCGACGTGACGATCCAGGCGCAGATACTCGAGACAATAAAGGAACTGTCGCAACGCCTCGGCACGGCGGTGATCCTTATAACACACTCGCTCGGCGTAGTCGCAGGCATGTGCGACACTATAAACGTGATGTACGCGGGCCGCATCGTCGAGCACGGCACCGCCGACGATATTTTCTCGGATCCCAAACACCCCTATACCCAAGGCCTCATTAAAAGCGTGCCGCGCCTGGACAAGGCCAGCAACCAGCGGCTCTATTCCATCCCCGGCCAACCGCCCAACGTGATAAACCTGCCTGAATGCTGTCCGTTTTTCCCGAGGTGCGAGCGGGCGACAGATGTTTGCAGGAGCAGGTACCCGAAGGTCGTGGATCTTGGTTCCGGGCACAGCGTGGCGTGCTGGCTGTATGGGGAGGGGAAATAATGGCAACCGACGACAAGCAGAACCTCCTCGAGGTCTCCGGGCTCAAGATGCACTTTCCGTATCACACCGGATCGCTCCTTACGCGGAAGAAGGGCTTCATCTACGCGGTGGACGGGGTGGATCTTTCAATCCGCAAAGGCGAAACCCTCGGACTCGTGGGAGAATCGGGTTGCGGCAAATCGACAACCCTCCGCGCGGTCGCCCAGCTATACAAGCCTACCGCCGGATCCGTCGTGCTCAAAGGCCGGGAATTGACAACCGCGACGCCGTCGGAAGTGATGAAGGCGCGCAAAGACATGCAGATAGTGTTCCAGGACCCGTACGCTTCGCTCAATCCGAGGATGACAACCAGGGATATCGTCGCCGAACCCTTGCGCATCTTCAACAAGGCCGGGCTCCTGGCGATGTCGAAGAACGAAATCGACGAGCGCGTCGAACAGCTGCTCGAGAGGGTCGGCCTCTCGAGGTTCTTCAAGAACCGCTATCCCCACGAGTTCTCCGGCGGCCAGCGCCAGCGCATCGGCATAGCCCGCGCCCTCGCGCTTAAACCCGACTTGATGCTTTGCGACGAACCTGTGTCCGCCCTCGACGTGTCGATCCAATCCCAGATCCTCAACCTGTTCAAGGATCTGCAGGAGGAGTTCGGGCTCACCTACATGTTCATAGCGCACGACCTGGCGGTGATAAGGTACATCTCCAACCGGATTGCGGTGATGTACCTCGGGGTAATAGTCGAGCTTTCGGATTCCGCTGACCTGTACAAAAAGCCGCTGCACCCGTATACGCAGGCGCTCCTGTCTG
>CAZKJA010000581.1:0-1780 GCA_964552925.1 uncultured Treponemataceae bacterium | reverse complement strand
GGGCGTCTCCGAGAAGGGCCTGGTCAGTGCCGACGACGCCTTGTCGCCGTCGGTGCTGACGATCAGCTTCGCCAGGCGCTTCGCGACCTACAAGCGCGGCAACCTGCTGCTCTCCGACCCCGAGCGGCTTCTGCGGCTGCTGTCCGACAAGGACAGGCCTATCCAGATAATCTTCGCCGGCAAGGCGCATCCGCACGACCTGCCGGGCAAGGAGATTATCAAGGAGCTCGTCCACTTCTCGCGTCGCGACGAGGTGCAGGGACGCATAGTGTTCCTCGAGGACTACGACATGACGATGGCCCGCTACATGACCAGCGGCTCCGACGTCTGGCTCAACACGCCGCGCCGTCCCCTGGAAGCCTCCGGCACGAGCGGCATGAAGGCCGGCATGAACGGTGTTCTCAACTGCTCTGTGCTCGACGGATGGTGGGCCGAGGGATACTCGCCCGAATGCGGTTGGGCGATAGGCAAGGGAGAGGAATACACAGACACCGACCTGCAGGACGAGATCGAATCCAAGGCTTTGTACGACCTTCTGGAGAGCGAAATCATCCCGACCTTTTACAACCGCGGGCGCGACAACCTTCCCCGGGACTGGATCAAGATGATGAAATGCTCCATACACGATGTCGGCAAGAACTTCTGCTTCCACAGGACGCTTATGGAGTACACCGACAGGTACTACCTGCCCGCCCTGGAGAATGCCCGCTCGCTGGAGACGGACGGCTGGGACAAGGCCAAGGCCGCCGCCGATTACCTGGACCTTGCCCGCCGCGAGTGGGACGGCGTTGCGATAGAGGATGTACGGTCGACGGCGAGGCCGGTGATGGACCGCGGCGACACGGTCCGCATCGAAGCCCGTGTAAAGATGGGGCATCTCAGGCCGGACCAGCTCCTCGTCGAGCTGTACCATGGCCCCGTTTCGAGCACCGGCGATATTTACGATCCCGTCCGCGTCGAGATGGCGGTCGGCAAGGCGCAAGGGGGCGCGCACGAGTATTCAGTCGAGGTACCCTGCGAAGTAACCGGCCAGCACGGCTATTCGGTGCGCGTCCTGCCAAGACACGAAGGGCTTGTGCATCCGTTCATTCCTGGCCTGGTACGCTGGGCGTAGGTCTGTGTTACAAGGATCATGCTTTACATATTTTCAGGACAAGGTGTAAAGGATGATCCTTTACTGTACCCCGCGAGGTTCAACATTTGCTTAACCTGTATTTTCGAGCCCGCTTTGCTTACAAGTTAAACACGCGACCTCGTAAGCGTCTTGGCTTTAAGACACCATACGAGGTATATTACCGAAAAGGATCACCGTTGCACTTCGAACTTGAACTCAAGTTGCCGGATTCCAGCCAGGAGACCTACGCCTACGACGCCTCCGGCGCCAGGACCATCAAGACGGACGCAGGCGGAACTACCTACTACTTCTTCCCCGGCTACGAGGAGAGCGTTTCCGGCGAACAGACGCTCGTGCGCAAGTACTACTACGCCAATGGTTCCAGGATTGCCATGCGGGCAGGAACAGAGCTCGATGCCCTGGTGACCGACCACCTTGGAAGCGCAACGGTACTCGTAGGCGCCGCCGGCACCGTCGACCGTGAGCAGGGCTACGAACCCTTCGGAGAGAGCCTCTACGCCACCGGGACGTTCGACCCCGTGTACACCTTCACCGGCAAGGAGCTCGACGATACCGGAGCCTACTACTTCGGCGCCCGCTACCATGACCCCGAACTCGGCAGGTTCCTGACGCCCGACCCCCTCGCTTTGGAACTGGACTAGCGGC
>CAZKJA010000580.1:0-1814 GCA_964552925.1 uncultured Treponemataceae bacterium | reverse complement strand
AAGCCTCCAAGATCGGTGACAAAAAGGTCCTCAAGACATATTCGCGCTGTTCCACGATCATTCCGGAAATGGTCGGCCTTACACTGTCGGTGTATAACGGCAAGAGTTGGGTTCCGGTCTATGTCACCGAGAATCTTGTCGGTCACAAGCTTGGCGAGTTCTCGCCGACGCGCGTGTTCCGCGGCCATGCTGGTTCCGACAAGAAAGCCGACAGGAAATAGGTGGCCATGATGGTAAAGAAAACCGGTTACCCGGCTTGCGCCAAGTATATCAAAGGATCGCCGTCCAAGATCCGACCCGTGGCGGACCTCGTACGCAACAAGCCGTACAACGAAGCGATCGCAATTCTTGAGCATATGCCGAACAAGGGCGCGGGTCTTATAAAGAAAGTCGTAGTTTCAGCTGCGTCAAATGCGCTCAACAAGAACAAGAAGCTTGCTGAAGACATGCTGTACGTGAGGGAGCTTCGGATCGATGACGGTCCGCGCATGCGCCGCGTTTGGTTCAGGGCGCGCGGCAGGGCCGATATGCTTGTAAAACAGATGTGCCACATCAGCGTGGTCGTCGACGAAATTGCCAGGGCGGAGGCGTAATGTGGGTCAGAAAGTAAATCCGATCGGTCTTAGGATTGGGATAAACAAGGATTGGAAGTCCCGTTGGTACGTCGATCCCCGGGATTACGCCAAGACCCTGCATGAAGACCTCGCGCTTCGCAAGAGGATGTATGAACTTCCCGAGTCAAAGAACGCGGATATTTCCGAGATCGAGATAGTACGGCACCCGCAGAAAGTCACGATCATAATTCACACCGCAAAGCCTGGTGTGTTGATCGGGCAAAAAGGCGCCAATATCGAGCGTATCGGCCTGGATCTGCAAAAATTTGCTTCCAAGAAGATCAATATAAAAATAAAGGAAGTGAAGAAGGTCGAGACCAATTCCCAGCTTGTTGCCCAGGGCGTATGCCGGCAGCTTGAGGGTCGCGGTTCCTTCCGAAGGACAATGAAGATGGCCGTGAGTTCCGCTATGAAGGGTGGAGCCCAGGGTTGCAAGGTGCGTATGTCCGGTCGCCTGGGCGGCGCGGATATGAGCAGGACCGAAGAGTACAAGGAAGGCCGGGTGCCTCTGCATACACTTCGCGCAGATATAGATTATGGCTTTTACGAAGCCCAGACGACCTACGGAAAGATTGGCGTCAAGGTTTGGATATGCAAGAGCGACAACGCCATGATGGGCGATAAAAAGGAAGATGCCGGACTTATGCCGGGTCGACCCCGCCGCGAGCACAGTGACAGGCCGGAGCGAACGGGCGAACGTCCGCCGAGGCCTCCGCGGAGCGGCTCGGATCGTGGCGGCCCCCATGGGCCCCGAGAGGCTAGGAGCTAGTAAATGCTTTCACCAAAAAGAGTAAAGCACCGCAAGGTGCAGCGTGGAAGGACTAAGGGCGAGGCCCATTCCGGCAATGAAGTTTCGTTCGGCGAATTCGGCCTCGTGTGCCAGGAGCCGATGTGGATTACCAACCGCCAGCTTGAAGCCGCCCGCGTGGCGCTCAACCGCTCAATCAAGCGCGGTGGCAAGTTGTGGATCCGCATTTTCCCCGACAAGCCTTTCAGCAAGAAGCCTTTGGAAGTACGCATGGGAAAAGGCAAGGGCGGCCCGGAGTATTGGGTAGCAGTAGTCAAGCCTGGCACCATGATGTTCGAACTCGCGGGTGTCCCGAAGGACGTAGCCGCCGAGGCTATGCGCCTGGCGGGAAGCAAGTTGCCGATCAAGACGAAGTTCGTCGTCCGCGCCGACATGGAGATGGAGTGAGCGCA
>CAZKJA010000579.1:0-1819 GCA_964552925.1 uncultured Treponemataceae bacterium | reverse complement strand
CTTTCTTGATGTCCTTCAAGGCCTTTTTAAGTATGGTGACCGTATACTGCACGAGGATAAGTTACCATAATTGGGAACAGAAAGCAAGTGGCAAGTTCGTCGCGCTACTAGGTACTATCGGCATTCCTTAAGTACGCATCGATCGTTTTGATAAGAGCCTCTCTAACCCCGCAGGCTAGGCTTACATCCGCTTGGCTCCAGCCTTAAACAGAACCTGTGGGACTTGGTCCTCCACCTGGTAATTAATAAATCAGACCAACTCGAGTTTGAGTTTCTTCCCAAGCACGGATGCCGCTTTGATGAGCGTCAGCAATGTTACCGATTCGTTATCCGGATCAAGCAAGCGATCGACTGCGGCTCTGGAAGTCTCAAGACGATGGGCGAGCTCGGTTTTTGAAAGGTTTTCCTTCTTGATGGCTTCAAGGAGCTGAAAGGAAATGAGTTTCTTGACGGCACCGGTTTCAACTTCCTCCGCTATGCCTTCCTCTTCGAGAAAACTGTCAAACGAACTACCGACAGCATTATTTTTCATCTTCGATTCCTCCTTTCAAAACATTCTTTCGCCGCTTTTTCGCAAGATCCAGGTCATCCTTCGGTGTTTTATTAAAGACCACCGAAATTTTCTTTTTGTTTGGCATACATGAAGTGTACCAATATTGATACGTTTATACAAGTAGATTTTGAGCTATTTATCAGGATTGGCTTCTATAGCATCATCAAGATTTCTTAGAATCCTTTTTTTCTGAGTTTCTGGAAAAGTCTCAATGATGGACAGTCGTTTCAGAAATCTTAGACTGATTGTAGTTGCTCCGGCGTTCTCCGGGCAAATGAGTCGTGCTTCGCGTATAGGTACCGGTGGTTTAGTCCTTGAGCCACCGGAAAAGTGCTTCTGGGGCGTTCGGAATTTTTCGCTTGCTACCCGGTGAGGTGAAAGAGAATGTAAATCCATCCGCTTTTCTCCACGTCCAACCGAAAGACCAGTTGTCGCATACCCCGGAACGGCATATGACCTTGTCCCCATGCCGTACCTCTATGCCGAAATAGAGGAGGTTTCCCTTTTTCCCGGAGAGATCAACGACTCGCTCATCCTGTATCCCGGTTTCCGCGGACCAGGTGAGGACCTCGACATCGGGATAAATTCCTTTCTCGTCAAAAAGGCCGGACACTATCACTGAATCGAAGCGCCGAATTACGGCTTCGTCGATTACGTCGTCGTCCCACTCATCCACGAACGCGGTTCCGCACATGAGCGCGCCTGAATCAGGCAGGACGAGAGATGGCTTGAACCGCAGATCAGCCAACGCGTAGAGACTCTCATCGTAGAGAAGCTGGCCGAAGAACTCGTGGACAAGGACGTCCACCCGCGCGTCAGGGTTAAATTCCCGGATATCGCCCTTTATCACTTCCACGTTGGAATAGGGGGAAAGTCGTGCTTTGGCAAGCTTGAATAGCTCGGGGTTCATCTCGACAGCGTAGACCTTCCTGGCGCCCAACTTAGCCAGTTCCTCGCTCATGATACCCAGGCCGCAGCCGGCTTCCACGCAGATCGCCCCCCGAATCGCTTTTTTGTTGGCGCGCAACAGGCCCATATAAGCACGCTCACGGACCTTGTCCTCATAAATTGAAAGAAAAGCCAAAAATGAGTCGATCTCGAAAAAACGTTTGGGGCTTACTTTGTTGAGAACATCCATAGGAGGCTACAATAGCATAAAGACCGATGGAAAGCCGTAGCAGAATTGAGATGCTGGCTCGTCGGTACCTTCTTTCCCCCGGCTCTTGCTCAAAATATCCGCTTTCATGTATATTCTGCGACTGACCG
>CAZKJA010000578.1:0-1824 GCA_964552925.1 uncultured Treponemataceae bacterium | reverse complement strand
CGCTGGGACGCCTGGCTCATCTGCCCGCTCATGATGGATTTCGGGGCAAAGGCGATCAGCGGCGACGTGTACTACTCGGCGCCGCCCCGCAAGACAGTGGAGGAAGCTGTCCGCGAGATGCTCTCCGGCGTCTCCGGGTATCGTCGTCTCCGGCCCGATGGGAAATTCATCGTCAGGCCGTTCCTCGGACTGGACCCTGGTGCCCGGGGACCAGCGCAGACCGAACGCCTCCTGTCGAGGTATTTCGCAGGATTCTCGAGGCGGCTGCCCGCAAGTCTGGCGTCATTCCAGGCCGCCGGCCGCTGGAAGGGCAACCCGGAGCGGCCTCCCCGCGGCTCGTTCGCCGGCGTGAAGCTCTATCCGCCCCTCGGTTTCGACCCGTGGCCCGATGGCAAGGCTGCGCTCGACGCGACGAAGATTCTGTACCGTTATTGCCAGGACCGGCGGATTCCACTGGTCGTCCACTGCGACGATCAAGGTTACCGGACGATACCCTTCGCCGAGTTCGCACGATTCACCGACCCCGGCCGATGGGAACCGATACTCGAAGCCTTTCCCGGTCTTATCGTGGATTTCGCGCATTTCGGTGAACGGTACAAAGGGCGCGGCAAGTCGCGCGATGCGTGGACAAATGAGATAATAAGCCTGATGTGCCGCTATCCTGGCGTCCACGCCGACGTCGCGTACAACGGCTGCGATCCGGAGTACTGGGACACGCTCCACCGCCTCGTCGACGGGCTTCCCGGTCCCACGGCGGATATTGTCAGAAACCGCCTCATGTTCGGTACCGATTTCATATTCAGCCTGCTCAAGGCGAGGTCCTACCTCGACTATGTAATGGACTTCGCCGAAGGGCCTCTCGACCTCGAACTCAAGCGCGCGATGATGAGCGGCACCCCGGCGCGATTCCTGTTCGGGCCCTAATGGTCAACGCCCTTCCAGCCATTCTTCCAGATTCCCGAGCGCCTCCGGCATGTTAGCCCTGCCGAAACCTATCCTGAAGTACGACTTGTCGTAATCGTAGTATTTCCCGGGCAAGAGGAGCACGCCGGATTCCGCGACCAGGCGTTCTGCGAGCGCCTCGGAGTCCGAGCCGTCGCTCAGGCGAGGGAAAGCAATCGAACCTGCCCGCGGAGGTGTCCAGCGCGCAAAGCCGGCGTGCCGCTCGAAGAAGCCGTGCAGCAGGGCCAGGTTGCCGGCGACCAAGGTGCGGTTCCTCTCGGCAATCTTCTCCATGTTTCGGACCGCGATCTCGGCGAGTACCTCGCTGGGCGCCGACGAGCATATCGAGTTGTAGTCCTTGACGACCGCGACCGCGTCGAGGATGTCGGCGCGCCTCGTGGCGAGCCATCCGATACGGAGCCCCGCGAGGCCCGAATGCTTGCTGAGCACGTCGAGGGCGACGCCGTTCTCGTACGCCTCGCAGGCGGATGGCAGCCGCGTCGCTTGGTCGAGTTCCAGCCGCCGGTACACCTCGTCGACGAAGAGGAGCGCTCCTGTCTTGCGCGCGTACGCGACTATAGCCGCGTATTCTGCCCGCGTCGGCAAGGCGCCGGTAGGGTTGTGCGGAGCGTTGAGCATGATCAGCCTGGCCTTGCCGCCGGACAGCGCGGGCAAATCGTCCGGGTCGAGGAACCAGCGCGCAGCTCTGTCCCCTGCGGGCAGTTCGCGCAAGTTCCAGCGGACCACCTCGCAGCCGAGCGCGCGGGGTATCTCGGCGAGCGACTGGTAGCAGGGGTAGTTGACGACGACGCGGTCTCCGGGCGACAGGACGGCCAGGCACAGGTTGAGGATCGCCTCCTCGGCGCCCGCGTGCGTCATCAC
>CAZKJA010000577.1:0-1830 GCA_964552925.1 uncultured Treponemataceae bacterium | reverse complement strand
CGAGGCGAGTTCGGCGTAGCCAATGGAGGCGAGGCTGCCCATCTGCCAGAAGACAATCTCCGCGAGTTCCACCTGCTCGTTGGCAATGAATTTCATCACGGCCAGGAGGGAGCACAGGAATCCGCCGACGATTGTCCCCGACAGCACGAGTATCAGATTTGAGGAGTTCTTGAACAGCTTCGGGATGGCGGTCGCGAGGAGCACCGCCGTCAGTCCGCCGGCGAAGGCGAGCAGCTGGCGTTCCGCCATGCCGAGGCCGAGCAGTATCGCGCCGGCCGCGCCGACGGCCGCGCCCGAAGACACGCCCAAGATGTCGGGCGAGACGAGCACGTTGCGGAATACGCCCTGGTAGACGGCTCCCGAAAGAGAGAGCATCGAGCCTATCATAAGCGACGCGAGGATGCGGGGGATCCTGACGCGGAAGAGCACCGTCTCCATCGCGGCGTTCCTGTCCGCAACCACGCCCAGGCGGCCGAGCACCGCGTGCGCGACGTCCGCCGGGTTGGAGCTGAAGCGGCCGAGGAAGACCGCGGCCGCCGCTCCGATGACGAGGAGGAAGACGAGCGTCGGGACGCGCGCCGATGGTCGCCCTTTATTCGATGCCGAACTGCTCAAGCGTGAACTTCTTGCCGTAGACCAGGGTATAGAACGCGTCCGCCTGGCCCTTCAGGTCGGCGAGGCTGGAAAGCTCGGGGTGCAGGTTGTACAAGCCCCAGCGCACGCCGAGCACGGCCGCCGCGGTGGGATAGTCCCAGGGTTCCAGCGACGAAGGGAATCGGTATACGGCCTTGTCCTTGACCGCCTGTATATCGCGCCACTTGACGTCGGTCATGATGCTGTCCACCGTGTAGGAGGCGTACGCCGGCACCCAGATTACGTCGGGGTTCCAGGCTATGATCTGCTCGAAGTTGACGTCGGCGAAGGAGCCTTTCACGTCGATTCCCTTGACCGCGTTGGCGCCGCCAGCCATCTCTATTATATCGGTCTGTATCATCGAAGCGGTGGCCACCGAGAAGGGGCTCTTGCTGCCGAGGAACAGGACGCTCGGGCGGCTCCTGGCCTTCGCGGACAGGGCCTTGGCCTGGGCTATCTGGCCATCCATGAGGTCGGTGATTTCCCTGGCGCGCCTGTCCTCGCCCAGCGCCTTGCCTACGATCAAAAGGGAGTTCTTTATCGTGTCGAAACTCTCGGCGTTGGGAAGGGCGATTATCGCCTTGACCCCTATCTTTGCGAACTGTTCCACCTGGCTCTTGAAGCGTTCCGGCAATATCGCGACGTTGTTTGTCCCGAGCGTGGCGACCGTCTCCAGGTTGATGGTGGCGCCCATGCCTATCTGCACGATGCCGGCGTAATCGGACATCACGAAGTCGTAGAGCTTGTCGGCCATCTTCTTGTTGCCGAAGCCGGCGATGAACCTGTCGCCTCCGCCCAGTACTATGCCGGTATTGAGCGATGGGTTGTGGGTGCCCAGGATTTTGTCCGCAGGCCTTTCGAGCACGACAACGCGGCCCGTCACGTCGACGACGGTAATCGGACCGGCTTTTTCCTGGGCGGAGAGCCCGGCGGCGAACGCCAGGCAGAGGAAGGTTGAAACGAGACCTCTGTTCTTCATGGTTGCTCCTTTCCAAAGCGGGAGGCTTGACCGTTTCCAGTCAAACCCTTTGGGCCGGAGTGTATCTAGCGCCGTGGCTCTAGTATCTTGATCGAGCGACGCGGATAGAATCAAAACCGACCGGTCGATCGCGGGCCATGGCGTGAGATCGCTGTAGGCCGACCGTACATACGGTATGCGCGATTCGGAGGCGGGTGCATAATAGGGGACGCCCCCGG
>CAZKJA010000576.1:274-1831 GCA_964552925.1 uncultured Treponemataceae bacterium | reverse complement strand
TACGTGTGCAAGCCTTTCGGCATGCGGGAGCTGATCGCCAGGGTCCGCGCGGCCTTGCGCAGGCGTGAGCCGAAGTCGGCTGATGTTCCACTCGGCCGCTTTCCCATAATCGCCGGCGCGCTCGAACTCGACGGGGAACGCTACCTGGTCCGTTGCGGGGGACGCGACGTCCCGCTTACCGTCACCGAGTTCAGGATGCTCCGGAGTCTCGCCGAGGCGCCCGGCGTCGTTCGCACCCGTGAACAGTTGATGCGCTCGGCCTTCCCGGCTGATGCCTGGCCCAACGACAGGGCAGCCGACAGCCACGTGAAAAGAATCCGGGCCAAGCTCGATGCGGCGCGCGTTGGCTATGATTGCATAGAAGCCGTCTACGGGCTCGGCTACCGCCTGGGATCGGTACGGTGAGGCGCATCCGCCTCCAGCGCTTGTCGGTGCGCTTGCTCGCGTTCAACCTGCTGCTCCTCTTCCTGCCGCTGGCCAGCATTCTGTACCTCGATACCTACGAACGACAGCTCCTCGACATGCAGGAAGCCTCCATGATACAGCAGGCGCGGATATTCGCGTCCGCGCTGGACGGCACGCGCCTTGCGGAGGAGGCCGGCATGATACTCGGGCGCCTCGGCGGCCGGGTCGATTCGCGGATAAGGGTTGTCGACATGCGCGGCCGGCTGCTCGCCGACTCCGCTGCTGCCGCCTTGATCCCCGAGCTTCCATCGCGGATTACGGAGGGCTCCGAACCGGCGCCTGGCTCCGGCAAAACCGGAGGCGCGGGAAGCCAGGACGCGCGGGTCCCCAACGAGAGCGCGCTGTACCGAACGGTCGTCTACCCGCTAAACGTCCTTCGAAAGTTGCTGCAGCCACCGCGCGAGCCTTACGATTCCGGCGAGTTTTACTCCGGCAGGACGACGCTCCTCGGGCCCGAGGTGCTCGCCGCCCTCGATGGCCGTTACGGCGCGATCACAAGGCTTTCGACGGGCGGCCAGATCTCGGTCAACCTGTACTCGGCGATACCCATCCGGGGCGATAAAAACGGCGAAGTCGCCGGCGCGGTGCTGGTCTCGCGCTCGACGTTTGGGATCCTGGGCAAGCTGTACGAACTGCGGCTGGATATAATTCGCATATCCCTGATTTCCGTGGCGGCCGCGTTGTTATTGTCGCTCATCCTGTCGCTGACGATAACGATCCCGATAGCGAGGCTCCAGGGTGAGGCGGGCAAGGTGCTCGACAGCTCCGGGCGCTTCCCTGGGCGGTTCACCGGCTTGAAAAGGCGTGACGAGATAGGGGATCTTTCGAGGGCACTGTCCGAGCTTTCAGGCCGGCTGGAGAAGCGTATCGCCTTCATCGACGGCTTCACCGCCGACCTGCTCCACGAATTGAAGAACCCCTTGGCCGCCATACGCGGCGCTGTCGAACTGGCGCTCGACTCGGCGGCCGACCGGTTGCCCGGGGCGGACAGGAGCCTTCTTTCGCGCATCAGGGACGAAGAACTCAGGATTGAGCGGCTCTTGTCGAGGCTGCGCGAGATAGGCCGGGTGGACAATGACATGGCCGGCGAGG
>CAZKJA010000576.1:0-264 GCA_964552925.1 uncultured Treponemataceae bacterium | reverse complement strand
GGTGGTTTTTTATAATGAAGCCGGAAGCCCGGCTACCGTATGCGTAAACCCGGACCGGCTGGTCCAGTTGCTGGTAAATCCTGTTGATAACGCGGTGTCGTTTTCCCCGCCGGGTTCGCAGGTAGCTGTTCGCCTGCGCCTGGATGCGGTCCGGGGCTCGGCCGGCTATATCCTGGCCGTGGAAGACAAGGGTCCCGGGGTTGACGAGGCGTCCCTGCCCCGTGTTTTCGACCGCTTCTATTCCGACCGACCGGTAGTCGGCAC
>CAZKJA010000575.1:0-1836 GCA_964552925.1 uncultured Treponemataceae bacterium | reverse complement strand
ATCGTCATCCACGATGTGGCCAAGCGCTTCCCGGAGCTGCCCATCATAATCCCGCATTTCGGTTGCGGGTACGTCTTCGAGACGCTCAACCTTGGATGGGCCTGCCCGAATATCTATGTCGATACCTCGGGGTCGAACCAGTGGATGCGCTGGATGCCGTACGAAACGACGCTGGCCTCGTTGTTCCGCAAATACCATGACACAATAGACGCGTCGCGGATAATCTTCGGCACCGACTCGAGCTGGTTCCCCCGCGGTTTCACCGACGCGTACCTGGACATCCAGGTCAGGGAGATGTACGACAACGGCTTCGACGAGGCGGAGGTCGATGCGGTGCTGTACGGGAACATCGCCGGCCTGCTCGGGATCGGCTGAGGCAAGGGCGCCGGCAAGGGCCGGCCGAACGAGCGAAAAGGAGTCTGCATGTTCTCTCCCGTTTACACCGAGCGCGTACTCGAACCCGCATACAAGAACTGGAAGGCCTTGTACGCCCTCGATTCCGTCGCCGTCCACAAGGCCCATCTGCTCGCCCTCGTCGAGCGCGGGATAGTACCCGCGGAAAAAGGCCGGCTTATCGCGCGCGCCATCGATGCGATGGAGACCGACTTCGCGTATCCGCCGAATATACCGCCCGCGGTCGAGGACCTGTATTTTGTCTACGAACGGGAACTCGGCGTCAGGATAGGCGCGGAAAACGCCGCGTTCCTCCACACCGCGCGCAGCCGCAACGACATGGACACTACCGTCTTCAGGATGGCGTTGAGGCGCGAGCTCCTCGGGTTCGCGCATGCCTCGCTCGGGACGCTGGAAGCGGTGTTCGCGCGAGCCGGCTCCGCGCATTCCGAGTTGACGATACTGTACACGCACGGCCAGCCCGCCAACGTCTCGACGATGGGGCACTACCTGTCCGCTTTCGCCGGCGAGTTGGCCGAGGATATCGACGGACTCATGGCTGCCATGGAAGTTGTCAACCGTTCGACGATGGGCGCCTGCGCGATCACGGGAACGGGGTTTCCATTGGACAGGGATCGGGTGGCGTCGCTGCTCGGCTTTCCGTCGTTCGTCATCAATACCTACGAGGCTATCTCGACATCCCATTGGCTGACCCGTCCAGCGGCCGCGATAGAAGACCTCCTCCAGGACCTGGGCAGGCTGATGGCGGACATGCTCCACAAGGCGAGCTGCGAAGTAGGGCTGCTGACCTTCCCGGATTCATTGGTCCAGATCAGCAGCATAATGCCGCAGAAAAGGAATCCGGTCATCCTGGAGCACGCCCGCATCCAGGCCGGCATGGCCGCCGGCAGGTGCGCGTCAATCAGGAACCTGTACCGCAACGTGCCTTACCAGGACGTGAACGAGGCCGCCGACGCGCCGGTCAGCGAATTGCTCGGGACCCTGGGCCTTGCAGGATCGGCGATCGCGCTCGTACGGGAAGTGGTCGAGAACGTCGGCAGCGACGAGGCTGCCGTCATGCGCATCGCCTCTGCCTGGGGCGTCACGTCGACCGAGCTCGCGGACACGATGGTCAGGGAGACGGGCATCGGTTTCAGGAGCGCGCACGAGATAAGCTCGCGCTTCGCGCGTTCCGGCAACGATACCGAAGTCCTCCGCAAGGCGTACATGGAAATCGCAGGAGCTCCGTTGCCGTTCGACGATGCCCGTATCCTGGAAATCCTCGAGCCGTCCCGCTTCGTCGGGATCCGCCGGACGCCCGGCGGTCCGTCCCGGGAAGGCATGGCGCCCGTATTGGAAGCTTTGGGCTCTTCGATCGCGGGCCTGAGAGCGCGACTGGCGACGCTTGGAAACAGCATTGCCTCGGCGGAAGCCGAACTGGGC
>CAZKJA010000574.1:0-1841 GCA_964552925.1 uncultured Treponemataceae bacterium | reverse complement strand
AGATGACCGGGACGCCGAGCCTTTCGACGATGCGCCTGTGGTACGGCAACACGAACTCCCGCCACATTTCCGGCGATATTATCGGGCCCCCGCCGTGGGCGGCATCGTCGCCCATGACTATAAGTTCCGCGCCCAGTTCCACTGCACGCGAGAATACCGCCAAGGCCCACTCCGTCCTCGATTCCATCAGCGCGTGGATGAACGGCGGATCGGTGGCTATACGCAGGCAGAACGAATCCAGGCTCATCGCCATGTACGAGTTCATGAAGGGACCGATGTGGGTGCCGAAGAAGTGGCAGTGCTCCGGGAAACGGTTCCGCAGCGCGCGTACCGATCCGGGGTCGAAAAACCTTTCCGCGTAATCCGTCGATGTGCGGTAGCGCGCGAGGTCGGCGGGGGCGTCGACCACGCCGTGCGAATACATCCCGTCCCTCCAGACCCGTCCCCATTCGTCGGTACCGTTTTTCCAGGCGTTGCTTTCCGCGGGACCGCGGGACGGCATCATTATGCCGTCCTGCCCAAGCTCGGCGTATGCGCCGTACGGGTCGCTCAGCCCGAGTTCTTCATACAACGCGTCTATCCAGACCTCGAATCGGGGTACCCTGTCGGGGCGCTCATGCCGCAGGGCGGCAAAAACCCGTTCGCGTGAATTCATTTGTTCACTTTTCAATTCGAGGCCAGATACGCGTGCGCCTCCGCGAGGCGATCCGGTATCGCTATGGCCTGGGGACAATGCTTAAGGCATTCGCCGCAGGAGACGCAGGCGTCGCCGCCCTGGCCTTTGGAGCGGAAGCCGGCTTCGTACCATTGCTTTCGGTCGGCGCGACGCGAATCGAAGGCGACGGCGGTATTGTAGATGGAGAACACGTCTGGTATGAAAACCCCGTGCGGACACGGCATGCAGTAGCCGCAGGTAGTGCACGGAACCGGCATCTTCGCCTTGAAGAACTCCCTCGCTTCGTCGTACAAGGCCGATTCTTCCCGGGACGCGGTGCCTGGGCGAACCGCGTCGGCGATAGCGGCGTTCTCCCACATCTGGGCTTCCGAGCCCATGCCGGAGAGGACGAGCGTGACTCCCTTCGGCTCCAGCGCGAAACGGAATGCCCATTCCGCGGGGGTTCGGGGGACGGGCCAGCGCGCGAAGATGTTTTGGACGTTCGGAGGCAGGTCGGCGAGGCCGCCGCCCCGGAGCGGTTCCATCACTATGACGCCGAGGCCGCGTTCGGCGGCGTAGGCGATTCCCTTCCTCCCGGCCTGGTAGTCCACGTCCAGGTAGTTGTACTGGACCTGGCAGAACTCCCATCCCTCGTACGCGTCGATCACGGACTTGAAGGTATCCAGCGAGTCGTGGAACGAGAACCCGAGGTGCCGTATCCTGCCGTCGGCTTTCGCCTTTTCCATCGCCTTGATTCCATCGAGCCTCTGGACCTTCGCCCAGGAAGCGGCGTTGACCCCATGGAACAGGTAGAAGTCGATATGGTCGGTGCGCATGCGCTCGAGTTGCTCGTCGAGGAACCTGTCCCAGTCGGATTCGGCTTCCACGTTCCACAGCGGGCTCTTGGTGGCTATGTGGAACCGTTCCCTGAGGCCTGTGCGGTCAAGCGACCTGCCCACGGCGCCTTCGCTCTGTCCGCGGTGGTAGACGTAAGCGGTATCAATGTAATTGACGCCGGCTTCGGCCGCGACCTTGACCATTTCGTCGAGCGCGGCCTCGTCTATCTTTCCGGCGTCGCCGTCGAGCACGGGAAGCCGCATGGCCCCGAAGCCGAGGGCGGAAACTTTGATTCCGGGAATCTTTGTAAAGGTTCTGTAGTGCATGGCTCCGATTATACAGTGTATCG
>CAZKJA010000573.1:857-1844 GCA_964552925.1 uncultured Treponemataceae bacterium | reverse complement strand
AAAAAACAAACTGTCCATTTATCAAGAAAATGGTACCTTGATAATTGACGCAGAAGGCTTTTCCTGGCGTTCCGCTGTGGTATGGGATTGCGTGGTATCGTACATCTCCGGAACAGATGGTGTAGCGCGCGGCGTCGGGTTGTCATTCTTATTTCATGACACGACCGTTCGCCTGGAGGCTCATTTCGGATCATTTCCGTACAGCGTGGAGGCAACGCCTTGAATCAGCGGGGCAATGCAACCGTAACTGCGCTGGCGATCATGATTCTTTTTTCGGCTTTTACGGCCGCTTTTTATGCCATATTCCAGGTTATAGCCACGCGTCACACAAAGTCAGCTGAAGAGTTGGCCTCCCGTGGCATAGCTTTGAATGCGATGTATGTAATTCGGGATGTATTGGAAGCGGGCGGAAAGGATGGCGTGGATTCCAAGGCAGATCTTGAAAAATTACCTACGTTCAATGATGTAGAGTATGTCGTTGAGGATATTTCCAGTAGACTCAATTTAAATTTTTTGGCGTCGGAGGTATTCGAGAGTCCTACGATGGCGGAATTCTCGGGAGGAAGTTCCGGATACAACGCTATAAGGGACGTTAGGCAGCTGATTGGGCCGTCGATTGATCTGGTGGCAAGCTATGGCTCCATCATAGATGAAGCGGCTATCGATCGATTGTTTTCTCCCTACTCGTATGCGAACATCAATACCGACGACCCGGAAGCGTTGGCGAGATTTTATGTCAACATTTCGGGTAACACCGATGGAGAAAGCGCGATGGAAGCCAAGATCGTAAATCTGCGTAAAACGAAGAAAAAGCTGGACCGTACTGAATTCGCGCTTGCATTCGGTATCTCGCCTACTCTCTACCCGTTAATTTGCGTCGAACCTCAGATCAATGCCAATCAAGCTGAACGGATCGTTTTGGAAGCGATACTCTCGACGCCAGCGTATAAAGTCAAATATCCTATAGCGATCTGCGATGCTTTATGC
>CAZKJA010000573.1:0-847 GCA_964552925.1 uncultured Treponemataceae bacterium | reverse complement strand
GGCCCGATCCCGATCCTCGATTGAGTTCTTGGCTCGGTTCACGGACTTGGTTCTGGCGCATATCACTCGATATACACGGATGTCGATATATAGCCATTTTACGACGAGTGGGGGCTGTAGCAGGAAGCGATGTCTTGGTTCTCGCCGGTTTCTTCAAGGATGAGGTAACGCTTGATGGGTAAGACCAACCTTAAACTCGAATTCAGAGGGCGAGCTGGAAAATCGACATATATTCCTTGCTCGACATACGGATTGCGTTCCGTTCAAATCCCCGGGGAACTGAACCTGCGGGATTTCAAGGCGTATATCGCCAGAAGGCTCCCGACCCTTTTCCCGGCACGTTCCGGATCGTGTCGATATGATTTCCAATGTGGAGTCGGCGGTTTTTGTACCGTCTTCGCTTGCGACCTCGATACTGTTGCCGCACTTGTCGGGGATATCCGCGGATTAAGGAAGTCGGCGGCAATCTGGAAGATGGGTAGGTCTATCTTAAGCGATGGTTTCCGAATTGTGGTGCTTGACGAATATGCAGAAATCGCTTGCATCAAGAACACCGTCGCTGTTTCTATCCAGGCGATAACTGAACCCGGGCAACCTCCGGAACTTGCTACGATTATCCCGCCATTATCAAGCGTAGAATTGGTTTGCGATACCGAGAAAGCCGATGATTGGAAAATATTTCTGACGAAAATCGGAGTTCAGGATATACGGCATTTCCCGGTCTCCGCACTGGCGCCGGGACCGGGAGAAAGCGGTGTGTTCTCCGATGATGGAGATAGGGAGATGCTCACAAAGGCAGTGCCATTTATTCGCCTCGCTGTGATAGGCATTGTCGCTATCCTTTCCA
>CAZKJA010000572.1:0-1845 GCA_964552925.1 uncultured Treponemataceae bacterium | reverse complement strand
AGGAACTCCTTACGGGCTCCGGCACGCCGCAGACGATCCGCATCCCGAGGGGCGCCTGGCTCGACCGCTTGCTGCCTGGGACGCGCCTCCATGCCGGCGTGTTCATAGCGCTCGGCCTGGCCGTCGCCGTGTTCTTCCTCCTGTGGAGGACCACCGGAGGCTTCAGGATGCGCGCCGCCGGGGCCGAGGCCAAGGCCGCGCGCTACGCCGGAGTCGACGTGGAACGCTACCTGGTCATCGCGATGCTGCTGTCGGGCGCCTTCGCCGGCATCGCGGGCGCGGTCGAGATCCTGGGGGTGCACCGGCGGGCGATCGAGGGTGTGTCCGGCGGCTACGGGTTCACCGGCATCGTCGTCGCGCTCTTCGGAGGCCTGCACCCCGCGGGCATCGTGCCGGCCTCGCTGTTCTTCGGCCTGCTGCTCATCGGCGCTGACATGACGCAACGACTGGCCGGGGTACCTGCGAACATGGTTCTGGTACTGCAGGGGGCCATCATACTGGCGATAGTCTCGGCCAGGCAGTTCATGAACAACCCCTACGTCCAGGACAAGGCCGCGAGGGCCCTGTCGCGCCTGCTCGGCAGGAGCGAGCCGCCGGCGCCGCCAGGCTCGATTGAAGCCTGCCCCGACCCGTCCGATTCGGTCGACCCTTGCCTGGCGGATGAACCGGACGTCGTCGCAGCGAAGGACCGCGAACCCGGCACCGCGCCGGACCGCGAGCCAGGCGCGAAGCCCCGGGAGGCGATACGATGACCGCCGGCACATTCCTCCTCAACATACTGATCCTGGGCGTGCCGTTCTCGGTGGCGCTCCTCCTGGCGGGCCTCGGCGAGACGATCAACCAGCGCGCCGGCGTCTTCAACCTCGGCTGCGAAGGCATCATGGCGATGGGCGCCTTCATCGCCTTCCTGCCGCCGTACTTCCTCGCTGGAACGCCGCTCGCCGGCAACGCGAACTTCATCGGGCTGATCCTGGCCGTCGCGGTCGGCGCCGCGCTCGGGCTGTTGTTCGCACTCGTCGTCGTCACCTTCCGCGCGCCCCAGGGCATAGCCGGCATAGGCCTGCAGATGCTCGGCTGGGGAACGGCGGGCACGCTGTTCAGGCACTACGTCGGCGGAGTCACCGGCGTCCCGGGCATCGCCCCGATGCCTATCCCGGGCTTGTCGAAGATACCGGTGATTGGGCAGGTCCTCTTCAATCACAATCCGATGGTCTACGTCGCTTTCCTGTTGGTGCCGGTATTCTGGTACATCCTGTTCAAGACGCCGTGGGGACTCAAGGTCAGGGCGGTCGGCACCTACCCGCGGGCAGCGGACTCGCTGGGCATCCGCGTGGCGCGAGTACGCTACCAGGCGCTCGCGCTCGGCGGCGCGATGGCCGGGCTCGCCGGCGCCTACCTGAGCCTCGCGCAGGCGAAGATGTTCGCCGACGACCTGATCGCGGGCAGGGGTTTCATCGCGGTCGCCTTGGTGTACTTCGGCAGGTGGAACCCGATCGGGGTGATGGGCGGCGCTCTCCTCTTCAGCCTGGCGCAGGCCCTCCAATTGTCGATACAAGTCGCGGGCATCCACTTCCCGTACGAATTCGCCGTCATGTTGCCGTATGTCCTCGCCATCGTCGTACTCGCGTTGGTGCGAAAGGCGAGGATGGTCGGCCCCAGCGAACTCGGCAAGCCGTTCGACAGGGAGCAGAGGGTGTGAAGCGGGCGCGTTGTGACGATCACGCCGGCGACGATTATCGGGAAGATTCCCGGTCATGACTCCATCAGGAATGGGTTCAGATCAGAGTGGCCAGCGCGGCGGCCAGCGCTTCGGCATCGGGGTCAATTTCGGGGATCATTGTCAGT
>CAZKJA010000571.1:0-1854 GCA_964552925.1 uncultured Treponemataceae bacterium | reverse complement strand
GAATTCGTGTTCCCGTCATCCTCGACGAGATCGAACGCGCCAGAGCCGCTTTCCGGGTCGGGGAAGACGTACACGGCGCGGTAATCGTCGGGCAAGCCGTCGATGTGGGGCATTACCTTGCCGAACGGGATAACGGCGCCGGAACGAGCCAGGAGGGTTGGCCGCTCCAATGGAGCCGGCAACTCGATATCCTGTCCGCCATGGTACCAGATGCCTGTATGGAAATCGCACCATCGCGTACCCCGTGGCGTGTACACGAGCCTGGAGCGCAAGCCCTCCCCGAACACGGAGGCGACGAGCAATCCCGGGCCCAGCAAGAAATCGAAGGATTCCTCCACGCACCGCGAATCCCCGGGGAATTCATATACCATGGGCCTGATTATCGGCGTTCCTGACTCGGCTGCTTCGCAGAAAAGGCTGTACAGGTACGGCAGCAGCGTATACCGGAACTCGATCGCGGCCCGTACCAGCCCGAGGACCTCGGGGTACATCCAAGGCTCGGAAGCGGTGCCATCGGTCCTCCAGGAGTGGATGGAGAAACGGGGATGGAATATGCCGTTCTGCACCCAGCGTACGAAAAGCTCCGGGCTGGGGGCCTTGCCGAGGAAGCCACCCACATCGTGGCCTATGTTCGGCTGACCGCTCAGGCTCAGTCCAAGCCCCATCGGAATATTGTACTTGAGCGACTGCCAACTCGTGGAATTGTCGCCGCTCCATGACTGGGCGTAGCGCTGGATTCCGGGGCACCCGGAACGCGACAGGACGAACGGCCTCAGACCGGGTGCGCGTTCAACCTGGGCTTCCCAGGAGGCCCGGGTCATCAGGAGGCTATGAATCGGTCGTGACAGGTACAGAGGAAGGGGTTTGCCGAATCCCTGGCTTGTTATCCCGTCATCCCATATCTCGTACTCGTTGTTGTCGTTCCAGGTGGAGTCGATGCCGTTATCCAGGATTTGTTCCTTGACGTGTTCCTGCCACCACCGGTATCCATTTTCCGATGTAAAATCGATGTAACTGCCATTTCCGCCCCAGAATTTGGCCAGGTGAGGTCCGGCCCCATCCCCGAGGAACACGCCCGCTTTGGCCGCTTCGGCGTATTCCGGATGGCTGTCGAGGAGGCAAGGCTTGATGTTCGCGCACACCTTTATGCCGCCTTGGTGGAAGGTCCGCGCTATGCCCGGCGGATCGGGGATGCGTTCCCGGTTCCAATGGAAGACCCAGCGCCTGCCCTCGTTGCTCATCGAATATCCGGAGGAGAGGTGGAACATGTCGCAGGGTATGCGGTAGGACTCGCATTCCTTTACGAAGTCCCCCAGACGCTCGGGCGCATCCGGGCTGTCGGTATACCCCATTCCCGATCCCAGATAGCCGAGCGCCCACCTGGGCGGAAGCTGTATCCGTCCGATGAGCATGCTGATCCGCTGGACTACCCGGGCCAGGTCGGGACCGTACACTAAATAGTAGTCGAGATCCCCTCCGGCCGCCTGGTACGACCTGTAGTCGCCGTGATACGCGTCGATCTCCTTGCCCATATCGAAAATGGTATCCGACAGATTATCGTATATGAGCGCGTAGGCGATTCCCATATCGGGAAGCCAGGTGATATAAATCGGCCAATGTTTGTACAACGGGTCGGTCGAGCTCGCATCGTAGCCCAGCGCGTCGAGGTTCCGCATTTCCATGCGGAGGCCTTTCTTGTTCAAGGTTCCCGCGCGCTCGCCGAAACCGTAGTAGTATTCGTCCGGGCGACGCTCCAGGTAATGAAAAACCTTGGTGCCCATACTGTCGTAAACATACGCCCGTTCTGGCACGTCGCGCGCGAATACCCTGCCGTCCAGGCTCTCCCATGAAAGG
>CAZKJA010000570.1:0-1854 GCA_964552925.1 uncultured Treponemataceae bacterium | reverse complement strand
GCGGCCGCCGCTCCCGTCGAAGAGCAGACAGAGTTCACGGTGATACTCAAGGGCGGCGTTCCGGCCGACAAGAAGATTTCCATCATCAAGGAAGTCCGGACCATCACCGGCCTGGGCCTCAAGGAAGCCAAGGATCTCGTCGAGGCCGGCGAGAAGCCCCTCAAGGAAGGCGTTCCGAAGGCAGAAGCCGAGAAGATCAAGAAGGCCATCACCGACGCCGGCGGCGCGGTCGAGATAAAGTAAGGATCTTGAAGCGAGCTTCGAATCAATGTGACTCCCGCCGTGGCCCTGGGCCGCGGTTCGAGGTACCGGGCGCCTTGGCGCGTCCGGTACCTTTTCGCGCCTTTTCTGGGTTTGTCGTGCGCGTTCGCTCCGGGCGCGAGGCGCACCTGATACAGTAATCGTTCGCGGGCCCACGGCGAAGCCGGGGTTCGCGTGTCTATATCCGTGATGTAAAAAAATTCGATCACCGGAACCACGAGAGGGGGTAACGATGGCCTATACCGAACAGAAAATCTCCCGTACCTACGTCGGCAAGGACTACAAGGAAGCGATAGAGCTTCCCGATCTGATAGACATCCAGTTGTCGAGCTACGAACGGTTTCTTCAGCGAGGCAAGGTGTTGCAGGGGGAATTCCCCGCCGAGCAGGGCCTCGAAGAGGTCTTCAAGGCTACTTTTCCCATCGAAAGCCCCAACGGGGACATGCTCCTCGAGTACGAGCACTACGCGCTTGACGAAGGCGCGATGAAATACTCCGAATACGAGTGCAAGCAGAAGGGCCTCACCTACGCGGTTCCCCTCAAGGCCCGTATAAACCTCGTGTTCCAGAAGACGGGAGAAATCCGCCAGAAGGATATCTACCTCGGCGATATACCGCTGATGACCGACAGGGGCACCTTTATCATCAACGGCGCGGAACGCGTCGTCGTGTCCCAGATACACCGTTCGCCCGGCGTCATTTTCTGCCATGAAAAGGGCATCTACAGCGCGCGCATAATCCCGTACAGGGGATCCTGGCTCGAGTTCGAGATCGACCAGAAAAAAGAGCTGATATACGCCAAGATAGACCGCAAGAAGCGTATCCTTGGTACGATGTTCCTGCGCGCGATCGGCCTCGAATCCCGCGAGGAGATCATCGCCGCGTTCTATAAAACCAGGATCCTCGGCATTTCCGAGGCTCGCGGCGACCGCGACGGAGCCGTCAACCGCGTGCTCGCCCGTTCGATATGGATCGAGCAGGACGGCGCAAGGAAGAAGTTGTACCGCGCGGGGGACAAGATCCACCTTCACGATGTCGACGACCTGGTAGCGCAGGGCGTCAAAGAGCTCGAGGTGGTCGACTTCGAGAATGAAGAGGGCCTCCACTGGAACATGATCCTCAACTGCCTCGAGCGCGAGGACATCAAGCTTGTCAAGGACGATCCGACCCAGGACGAACCCGCGAAGGCCGACGCCTTGGCCGCTGTATATTCTACGCTGATGCCCGGGGAACCGATAACGGTGGAGAACGCCGAACGCGACCTCCACTCCCTGTTCTTCACGAGCAGGCGCTATGACCTGGGCAAGGTCGGCCGATACAAGCTCAACAAGAAGTTCGATTATCTCGTTCCTGTAAAAGACTTTACCCTGACGCGCGACGACATCGTCGCGACGATGAAGTACCTGATGACAGTGTATTACGGCGAAAACAACCTCGACGACATCGACCACCTCGGCAACCGCCGCGTCAGGTCGGTCGGCGAGCTCCTTGCCAACGTGATGAAGAGCGCCTTCAGCCGCATGGAGCGTATCGCCAAGGAGCGTATGTCGCTCAAGGAAACCGATACCATCCGGCCGCAGGATCTCATTTCGAT
>CAZKJA010000569.1:0-1866 GCA_964552925.1 uncultured Treponemataceae bacterium | reverse complement strand
CGCGACGCCGGCTATCCGATGCCCGCCAGTGCCGGCGCCTATGTTGGTCTAGTGGTTGGCGAAGCGATGATAGGAATCATCGTAGGGTTTTTCCTTACTATGATCTTCAACGCGTTCACCACCGCGGGACAATTCTTCTCGCTGCAGATGGGTTTCGGCGCCTCGGAAACATACGACCCGTTGGCGCAGATCGAAATCCCCGTCATAGGACAGTTCATGAACCTCATCGCGATGTTCGTGTTCGTGACGACGAGCGGTTTCCAGCGATTGTTCCTCATTGGCGTGCGGGGAAGTTTTCAGGCAATAAGGGCTTCCGATCTACTCCTTCGCCGGGCCGATTTCTACGCGTACGTCAGCGGATCCCTTGGTTCGTTGTTCCGTAATTCCCTTATACTCGCTTTCCCTATTTTTGGAACCCTTCTGTTGGTTTCCGTCACCACCGGACTTCTATCCAAGGCCGCGCCGCAGATAAACCTGCTCACGGAAGGCTTTCCGATATCCATTCTGGTCGCATTTTTCCTCATGGCCACCGCAATGCCATACATGATCGAGGCTTTCTCCGGCCTCATTGACATGGGCTTCGAAAGCGTCGCTTCGATCCTGGTCGGGAGTCCACCGTGAGCCGCGGCGATGATCTTTCACTCGTCCACCTCCAATGGTTCGCGCCGGAGGACGAGGGGAAGACGGAAGAGCCGACAGAATACAGGCTCCGCAAGGAACGGGAGGAAGGCCGCGTCGCCAAGAGTCCCGACCTTGTCGGAGCCATAGGCCTGCTGCTGACGGCGTTGACGCTGGCAATCGTCGGCCCCTGGATGCTTGTGACGCTCAGGGATATGACGAGGTGGTTCCTCCAGGTGTCGATAGAGATCGATCCGACAAGTGACGCCGGACCCTTGGCCGGGGCTTTCCTCTCGTACTTTTCTCGCTTGGTGCTCCCGATCGCGATAGTCGCGATGGTCTCCGGGATTTTCGGAAACGTGCTCCAGACGGGCTTCCTGTTCACCACCAAACCGTTGAAGCCGGATTTCAAGAGGATCACGCCTAAATTCGGCCAGTATTTCAAGAGGACGCTATTCTCTGGAGAGGCTTTGTTCAACCTCGCCAAATCGTTGTTCAAGATAGCGGTAATCGGGGTGGTGGCGTATCTGAACATCACGTACGAGCTCCCCAGGCTCTCGAGGCTCTTCACTTCGACTGTGTGGAATTCCCTCGGATATGTCTCGGGAATCGTTATACGCATCATTATGGAAGCGGCCCTTTTGATGCTCGTCCTCGCCATCCCCGACTTGATTTTCCAGAAGAAGCAATTCAAGAAGCGTTTGATGATGACAAGGCAGGAAGTAAAGGAAGAACGGAAGATGTTCGAGGGCGATCCGCTTATCAAAGGACGGCTCAAGGACAGGATGCGCGAGATAATGTCAAGGAATATGGCGATAAACGTACCCAAGGCCGATGTCGTGGTCACCAACCCGACCCACTACGCGGTCGCGGTGGAATTCGACCCTATGACGATGGCCGTTCCGACGATCACCGCGAAAGGCGCGGACGAAATGGCCATGCGTATTAGGACGCTCGCCAGGGAGAACGGGGTGCCTATAATAGAGAACCGGCCGCTCGCGAGGGCTTTGTATGCGGAGGCCGATGTAGGTGACTCGATCCCCGAAGCGTACTACGAGGCAATCTCCAAGATTCTCGCCCACATAGCCAAGATCGACAAGCGCGTCGCGGAAAAATATGCGTCGATGGGAGCATGACGAAGGGATTTTTAAAGTCGCGCCCTCGTTGTTGAATCGTTGTATTTAATGTAACATGAAGGATCGAAATGTCGGATACGAGACGGGTACTTAAAGAGACTTTTACAACAAA
>CAZKJA010000568.1:0-1880 GCA_964552925.1 uncultured Treponemataceae bacterium | reverse complement strand
ATTCGCTCGACCAGGACGACAGCCTGCGCCTCGACATCTTCCATGCGTCCGGCCGCGTCGACGCCTTCGTGCGTCTTCGCCTTGACGGAAACCGCGTCCCCGGGGAGTCCGAGCATGGCCGCTATCGAGGCCCGCATGGAATCGATGTAGGGCGCCAGCTTCGGCCGCTCGAGGACTACCGTCGAGTCGACATTGACGAGCCGCCATCCCGAATCCGCGAGCATGCGCGCGGCGCTCTCGACGAAGATCCTCGATGGCGCGTCTTTCCACCGCGGATCGGAGGGCGGGAAGTGGCGGCCGATGTCGCCCGCGGTTACCGAACCGAGCATCGCGTCGACTATCGCGTGCAGGAGCACGTCGCCGTCGGAATGTCCTACCTCGCCCAGCGGGGACGGCACGGCGACGCCGCCGAGCACCAGAGCCCTGCCAGGGCCCAGGCGATGGATGTCCCAGCCCTGCCCCACGCGGAATTTCATGGCAGGTCTTCGGGGAACGTAATCTTGATGTTGTCCCGCTCGCCTTCCACAACGACTACGGTACCGCCTGCCATCGCCCAGACCTCTGCGTCGTCGGTGGCGGCAACGGCGGATGCCCCGCGCGACAGGTAGGCGGACAGCAAGCCGCGGTACTGGAACCCCTGGGGGGTCTGGACCGCCCTCAAAGACGACCGGGCCAGGTGATCGACGATGACGCCGCCCGAATCGACGCGCTTTGTAGTATCCGCCACGGGAACGCCGGGTACGCAGGCGCCGGAACGCGCAGTCTCGGCCAGAATTTTCTCGACCAAGGCGCGGCTGGCCCACGGCCTGGCCGCGTCATGCACCAGCACGAGTTCGGGATCGACGGCCCGGAGCGCCATCAAGCCGGCCTTGACGCTGTCGCCCCTCTCCGCGCCGCCTTCCGCGAACTGCAGGAGCGGCCCCGCGCGGGCGACCAGGTCCGGCCCGAGCGCGGCCCTGGCCTCCCCCTCACCTCCTGGAGGCACGACGACCACGACAGCGGCGCAATCGCGCAACTGGAGGAAGAGGAGCACCGAGTGCGCGAGCACCGGCAAGCCGTCGAGGATACGGTATTCTTTCTTTGTGCCGCCGAATCGCACGCTTCTCCCGGCGGCCGCCACGACCGCCGCGAAGCGCATGCGTTCAGCCTTCCAGGCGGGCGCGGATCAGTTCCGCTATCTCGTCCTTGGGCTTGCCAAGGGAGAACGACACCTCATCCTGCAGCAGGTTGAGCGCCGAATCGTAGAGCTTGCGCTCGAGTATGGGCAGTTCCTTTATCTTGGAACGGTGGTACAGCGAGCGGACGACGCTGGCGATATCCATCACCGAGCCCTTTTTGAGCAGGTCGAGGTTCATCTGGTAGCGGAGCTTCCAGTCGGTCGGTATGGGAGCGTATTCCTCGGATATGAACTCGAGGGCCCGCTCGGCCTCGACCATAGGCACAATGGGTCGGATGCCGAGGTCGCGAGCCTTGTCCACCGGAACCATGACGGTCATGTCGGAGAACTCGAGGTAGATGATGTAGTAGAGTACGCTCGTTTCCTTGAAGCGTTTTTCCTGGATCTCTATGATCCTTCCGACGCCTTGGCTGGGATACACGATACGTTGGTCTACGCCGAATTCGGTGCTTGGAGACGTGCTCATACAATCTCCAATTCTACTCGTACAGGAGGATAAAGTCAAACGAGGGCATCACAACGATACTGCCATCGAACAAACCTCGAAGTTTTCCGACAGTCTCCCCTGTCGACCCTGTTGCCCCGACAATGATTTCCAGAGCAACACCCAGGTTATTCATGCCCTCCGCAAGACCTTCTGCCGGAGCTTATCATTAATCCAGCGGCCGAACAAAGCGCTGGTTTTCATAAGTACAAGGGGCAT
>CAZKJA010000567.1:0-1880 GCA_964552925.1 uncultured Treponemataceae bacterium | reverse complement strand
CGGGGGCGGAGGCGAAGAAGCTCCTCGACGACGCGCGCGCTCTGCTGCGGAGGGTGCAGGACGAGAAACTGCTGGAGATCCGCGGCACGTACGGCATCTTCCCCGCCGCGGGCGATGGCGACGATATCCTCATCTACTCTGGCGAGGACCGGAGCGCCGTCCGCGAAAGGCTCGTATGCCTGCGCCAGCAGCTCAAGAAGACCGACGGCAGCCCTTACTTCTGCCATGCCGACTACATGGCCGCGGCCGGATCGGGAGTCCGCGACTGGATCGGCGCCTTCGCGATCAGCGCCGGATTCGGCGTCGAAGAGGGCGCCGCAGAGATGACGGCCAAGGGCGACGAGTACGGCGCGATACTGCTGAAGATCCTCGCCGACCGCCTCGCGGAAGCGGCCGCCGAGAAGCTCCACGAGGACATCCGCAAGAGCATGTGGGGTTATTCGCCCAACGAAGCCTTCGACGTCAGTTCGCTCCTGCGGACCGCGTACCGGGGCATACGTCCCGCGCCAGGCTATCCGCCGTGCCCCGACCACCGCGAGAAGGCCCGGATATTCGCCCTCCTCGACGCCAAAAAGCGCAGCGGCATGGGCCTGACCGACACCTTCATGATGGTGCCTGCCGCCTCGGTTTCCGGCTGGTACTTCAGCCACCCCGAGTCCAGGTACTTCTCCGTGGGCAAGCTGCTGCGCGACCAGGCATCCGACTTCGCCGCCCGCCGCGGCGAGAGCCTTGAAGAAACGGAGCGCTGGCTGAGGACGGAGCTGAATTACTGATTTTTGACACGCTGTATCCTTGAATACATATAATTAGCAGGATCAAAGAACGGGACGAGTAGCAACTATTCTGGAATTGATACGATCCAAAGGAGAATCCCATGGACTACAAAATCAAGGACATACAACTGGCCGACTGGGGCCGCAAGGAACTCGACATAGCCGAGCAGGAGATGCCCGGGCTGATGGCCATACGCAAGAAGTACGGCAAGTCGAAGCCCCTGTCGGGCGCGCGGATCACGGGTAGCCTGCACATGACCGTGCAGACCGCCGTCCTCATCGAGACGCTCGCCGACCTCGGCGCCGACGTGCGCTGGTCGAGCTGCAATATTTTCTCGACGCAGGACCAGGCCGCGGCGGCCGTGGTCGCCGGCAAAAAGGGAAGCGCCGCTAGACCTAAGGGCATTCCCGTCTTCGCGTGGAAGGCCGAGACGCTCGACGAATACTGGGAACTCCTCGACCGGTCGCTGCGCTTCGAGGGCGGCAAGGGCCCCAACCTCGTCGTCGACGACGGCGGCGACGCGACGCTCATGATCCACCTGGGCCTGAAGGCCGAGAAGGATCCCAAGGCGCTCGCCGCCGTGGGAAAGAGCCCAGACGAGGTGGCACTTGTGAAACGCCTCAAGCTGATTCAGAAGGAAGACCCTAGTCGCTGGACGCGCACCGTCGCCGAGTGGAAGGGCGTCTCCGAGGAGACCACGACCGGCGTTCACCGCCTGTACAAGATGGCCCAGGAGGGCACCCTCCTCGTCCCCGCGATCAACGTGAACGACTCCGTGACAAAGAGCAAGTTCGACAACCTGTACGGCTGCCGCGAGTCGCTTATAGACGGCATCAAACGCGCCACCGACGTGATGATAGCCGGCAAGGTAGCCGTCGTATGCGGCTACGGCGATGTGGGCAAGGGCTCGGCGCAGAGCCTCCGCGGCCAGGGCGCCCGCGTGCTCGTCACCGAGGTCGATCCGATATGCGCGCTGCAGGCCGCGATGGAAGGCTACCAGGTGGTGACGGTCGAGGACACGCTCGGCATCGCCGACATCTACGTGACAGCCTCGGGCGACCTCGACATCATCACGCTCGAGCACATGAAGAAGATGAAGGACCAGG
>CAZKJA010000566.1:0-1893 GCA_964552925.1 uncultured Treponemataceae bacterium | reverse complement strand
GGCCCTCGAAATGACAGTTCCTATCAGCTATAAGGTAGGTAATCTACTGCCTCGATGAACCAAAGGAGATAATTGACATGACTACAAAAACCGTTCAAGTCAACTCGCTATCTATCGCTTATTGTGAAAGTTCTGGAAAAGGCCCTGCCGTCATGTTGGTGCATGGTAACTCCGCATCTTCGCGTGTTTTTAAAGCGCAACTTGAAAGTCCGCTTGGCAAAAAATACCACTTGGTAGCGATTGACCTACCAGGACACGGCGAATCGTCAAATGCATGCGACCCCGCTACAACGTATAACATGCCTGGCTATGCTGAAGTAGTTGTCAGTGTGGCTAAGCAACTGGGGTTGGAGAAGGCAGTTTTCGTTGGTTGGAGTCTTGGCGGGCATGTGGTGATTGAAGCAATGCCGCGACTTCCAAAAGCGGCAGGATTCATGATTTACGGCACTCCACCGCTTGCATTCCCGCCTGATATGGCACAAGCCTATCTTCCCAACCCCGCTATGGCTGCCGCATTTCAGCCCAGCATGACAGATGTCGAAGCCGATGCTTTTTCTATTGCTTGCTTCAAACCCGGTACCACCACGATCCCCAAGATATTCCGTGAAGACATCCGTCGTACGGATGGGCAGGCGCGTGCAGGCCTGGCGGCAAGCATTCGACCGGACGGCTATTTGGATGAAGTGATTGCTATCACGCAGATAACTGCCCCGCTTGCTATTGTACATGGCGAACAGGAGCAACTAGTAAACGCCGCATACATCGAAGCCCTTACCATACCAACATTATGGCGCGGCTCCATTCAAAGAGTTCCGAACTCAGGTCACGCCGTAAACTGGGAACAACCAGAGCAATTCAACGCTTTGCTGGAAGCGTTTATTAATCGTCAGTAATTCAATAGGGATAGCAAAGGGTCATCCAATTTAAGATCGTACCAACAAAGCATACACTGGACGATGGGGATACTGCCGCATTTTCAAACAATTTTCCGGCTTCGAGTTTCTTTGCTCCCTAGCAGAGTCCCCACCCGTCCCAGCGCCAGTAACGCAAACCGTTGAGCCGCTGTTTCTGAAGACAATTTACTTGTGTAAAGTCATAGTTGGTCTGGTCTGGTCGGGCGCAGGTCGGAGTGCCGGAACCGGAGGAGGGGGACATCAGTAGGATCGGGTTCCGCGGGGCGGTCCGGCAACGCGGACGAAGCTGCAGCCTCCCTCAGGCGGCTATAGCTTTTCCTGTCACTATTGTATACAACGTGTATATTGAATTGTAGGAGGCACAGTGAAAAAGGAGTATCTCAAGGAGCGGGCATACACCATAATAAAGGCTAAAATAGTAAATTGCGAGTATCCCCCCGGATCCTTCCTCAACGAAATCAAGCTTATTGAAGAGATCGGTACGAGCCGAACGCCTATACGAGAGGCCATGAGCAAGCTGGAACACGAGAATCTCGTGAAGATCATTCCCAAAAAAGGAGTGTTGGTCAGCAGTTTTTCGCTGAGCGAGATCAACGAGGTGTACCAGGTGAGAAAACTCGTAGAACCGTTCATCATCAGGACGTGGGGGTGCGAGATAGATCCCCAGGGTCTTGAGGCATATCGAGTCCGGCTCAAGGAGATGGCGAGCGAGAGCAGCGACGTGGAAAAGATACTGCTTGACGACAGCTTGCATCGATTTTTAATAGCCAGCAACAAAAACAAGTATTTCGTCTATCTCCTCGATCTTGTCTACGATCAAAACAATCGGATCCGCATAATCTCGGGCAAGCTGACAAGGCGGCTCGAAGATACGCGGGAAGAGCATCTCAGCATCATCGATCGGCTCCTCGATGGACATTCCGATGCGGCGGCCAAGGCGATGCTCGAGCATTTGGAGAACTCGCAGAAAGCGGCTTTA
>CAZKJA010000565.1:0-1912 GCA_964552925.1 uncultured Treponemataceae bacterium | reverse complement strand
CTCAATAGAAGGGAGAGGCAAAAGTACGGATTCGATTTGGATCCGGTGCCGGTCTTCGTTCTCAAGCAGGGGATCATCGCCCTGGGCATAATCGGGGCTACAGTCTATATGAACATGTACCAAGGTTTGCCCTTCCCGGTTCTCATAGTCGCCGTTTTCGCGGGTTTCCTTACCATCCTCTCGAAGAAGACGAAATTTGGCCGGCACGTCTACGCCAGCGGTGGCAATCAAGAAGCCGCACGTCTCTCAGGAATCAACGTCGAGCGGGTGACGGTTCTTCTGTACATCATTTCCGCGGTCTACGCCGCCTCGGGGGGAATAATAATGGCGGCCAGGCTCAACGCGGGCACGCCCTCCACCGGAACGGGAGCCGAGCTCGACGCCATCGCGGCCGCCGTCATAGGCGGGACGAGTCTGATGGGCGGTATCGGATCCATTCCCGGAGCCCTCATTGGCGCCCTCGTCATGGCCAGTCTGGATAACGGCATGAGCCTGCTGAACGTAGAGATCTTCTACCAGATGATCATAAAGGGCGTCATCTTGGTCGCCGCCGTCGGCTTCGACATCAACGCGAAGCGATAGTAACACCGGGATGCCGACAATGAAAGCCATCACACGCGATAGAAGCAAGGAACTGCGAGCCGAGTTCGAGAAAGTGTTGAGGATCCTCGAAGACGTCCCCGCGATCGATCGAAACTTCTCGATTGCGACGACAGAATTCGCCGACAGGCAGAAGAAGGTTTGGGAGGCCCTCGCTCAGGCGGGTCTGGCTGTGGGATTCGTCTTCTCGGACGAACATTACGACGGCGACGTGCCCTACCTGGGCGGCAATACCAACATCAGCGTGGAGCAGGTCGCGGGGCTCATCGGCCCGGGCGGTTTCCACATCGTCGCCGGCCTGGAGGGCGGATACATCGCCGAGCAGCTGGCGAAGAGGGCGAACGCCGTCGTCCACAAGGTCGAGATGCTAAAACTCGCTGACGAGGACTACCCCATCCGGGCTGAGCGGCTGGCCGACGTGGTAGCCCGGGTTGCCGGCGGGAAGGCTGGGCGGATCGGCCTCTTGAGCCCCCGGCAGGTGATCCCCGCGTCCTTGGTGGAGCACTTGGAGGGCCTCGCCGGCAAAGAGAACGTCGTCGACGCCCAGGAGCTGTATTACAAGATCAAATACGAGAAATCCGAGGCCGAGATGCGCCTGATCGCCGACGCTTCTGTCATCGGCGACGCCATGCTGGCCGCCATGTTGGCTGTGCTCAGGCCGGGCATGCTGGAGACCGAGGTTGCGGCCTGGGGCTATTTTGTCGCAAAGGAACTAGGCGCCGAGGAGATGGGCTGGGACATTATTGTCGGCGCGAACGAGGCAAATCGCACACTGATTGGCAAGGCGCTCAATCGAGTCATCAACGAAGGCGACTACGTACACCTCGGCGTCGCGCCTAAGCGCGACGGTCTCAACTCCTGCGTGCGCCGCTCGGTAATCGCGGTCGATAGTCCCGACAAGGTGACCGAGGAGCAACGCTATTGGTTCAACCTTGTGGAGGGAGCTTACGAGGTCGGGTATCAAGAGTACTGCGATGTGGCGAAGCGAGAGCTCCCCGCACGACTTCAAGAGGCCGCGTTGGTCGAGTATTTCAAGTCCAAAGCCGACGAGGTTTCGCGCAGAATTGGCAAGAGGATAGAACTCCAGAATTTCAAGCCCTACACCGGCACTCACAGCTCGGGATACACCGAATGCCAGGAATTCTACGGCGCCATCACACTCGGCTCGAACACGCCCCTGGGCAAACGGATCGTGACCATGCTCGATGTCGCCCTGCGTGGCTACGGCGATCGCTGGGACGACGTGGTCATTCCCGACTTCGACTACCTGGTGATCGAAAACACTCTTGGCAAGTACGGCGACAGGGTCGAA
>CAZKJA010000564.1:1494-1942 GCA_964552925.1 uncultured Treponemataceae bacterium | reverse complement strand
GATGCGCTCCAAGGAAAGCTCGCACGACTACCGCTTCTTCCCCGAGCCCGACCTGCCTGTCTTCGAAGCCGACGACGCCTTCGTCGCGTCGGTCGATGCCGGCCTCGTCGAGCTGCCGTTCGACCGCGAGCGCCGTCTCGCTTCCGACTACAAGCTGTCAGCCGAGCAGGCGGCTCTCGCCTGCGACGAACGCGCCGGCGCCGACTGGTTCGAGGCCGCGGTCGCCGAGGCCGTCCGGCTGGGCGTCGACAAGATCGCCGCCGCCGAGCGCGTCGCCAACTGGATGGCCACCGAGCTGCGCCGCGTCATGAACCGCGACGGCCTGGAACTCGCCGGCATCGGATCGTTCCGGGTGACAAGCTCCCGCGTGGCGTCCATCGTCGCGATGGTCGCCTCCGGCAGGGTGTCGAACAAGGTGGCCAGGCAGGTCTTCGAGGCGGTGCTGGAA
>CAZKJA010000564.1:0-1484 GCA_964552925.1 uncultured Treponemataceae bacterium | reverse complement strand
CCGCCACGATTGTCGCCGCGCGCGGCTGGGAACTTGTCGTCGATCCTGCGAAGATAGCTGCGGCTGTCGACAAGGCCTTTGTCGACGAAGCCTCCACGGTCGCGGACGCCGTCGCCACGCTGTCGCAGGGCAACGAGGGCAGGACCCGCTCTCTGTCGGCGTTCCTCGCGGGCAAGGCGATCGCCGCGTCCGGCGGCAAGGCCGAGCCGAGCCTGGTCAGGGCGGCAGTCGATGCGCGGCTGAAGTCGCTCGCCGCCGCAACCGCTTAATACGAGTCAAGGAGTCCGGGTATGCGAACACTGGTAAAGGAACTGTGGGCCTTGGGAGCCTCAGGCAGGCTCCCCTCGGGCGCTGTCAAAGGCGAGGCTGCCAGCGAAGTGGAACTCAAAGGCTGGGTCCACAGGATACGCGAGCTCGGCGGCGTGTCGTTCCTCATGCTCCGCGACCGCTCGGGCGTCGGGCAGGTGGTTGTCGAGGGCAAGGTCGATCTGACGCTGGAATCGGTCGTCTCCGTAACCGGCAAACCATCGGCCAACGACAAGGCCCCCGGCGGCGTCGAGCTACGCGCTACAAGGATCGATGTGATCGCGAGGGCCGAGCCGGACCTGCCGTACCCCGTCAACGCCGACCCCGCCAAGATTGGCCTCGACGTGATCCTGGACAACAGGCCGCTGTCGCTGCGCAACCCCAAGCTTCGCTCTATATTTTATGTACAAGCTACTATAATCGACGCTTTCTCAAGCTGGCTCCGCGCGCACGGCTTCACCGAGATGAAGACAAGCAAGCTGATAGGCTCGGGTACCGAGGGCGGCACAGGGCTCTTCGAGGTCGACTACTTCGACACCAAGGTCTACCTCGCGCAGTCTCCCCAGTTCTACAAGCAGACGATGGTCGCCAGCGGCATGGAGCGAGTCTTCGAGGTCGCCCCCGCCTACCGCGCCGAGAAGCACGATACCCCACGCCACCTGAACGAGTACGTGTCGCTCGACCTCGAAATGGCGTACATCGACTCCGAGCGTGACCTGATCGCCCTCGAGAAGGAACTCCTCGCCTCCATCTTCGAGGCAGTCAAGAGCCGCAACGAAACCGACCTTGCAGCCTGGGGCGCGAACGTCCCCGACCCGGAATCGGTCGCCCGCTCGCCTATAGTCGCCCACGACGACGCCATCGCGATCGCCGCCGACGAGGCCGCGAAGGGCGGCGCCGCGAAGAAGGCCTACGAGATCAGCCCCGAGGTCGAACGCCTGATCTGCGCCTGGTCGGCCCGCGAACACGGCAGCGAACTGGTGTTCATCAACGAGTTCCCCCGCAGGCACCGGCCCTTCTATACCTTCCCTCTCGACGCCAACCGCACGATGAGCTTCGACGCCATCTTCCGCGGCCTCGAGATAACCACCGGCGGCCGGCGCCACAACGAGTACCGGGCCCTACTCGACGTGCTCCCGAAGTTCGGCCTCAAGGCTGAGGACCTGACCGACTACCTG
>CAZKJA010000563.1:0-1943 GCA_964552925.1 uncultured Treponemataceae bacterium | reverse complement strand
TATTCCTGAAAAGCGATCCAGGCACCTTCGTCAGGATCTATCCTTCCGGTTCCCGCTCACGCATCGATGTGATCGCATACGGCGGCGTGTTCAACCGGGAGGCGATAGTACAATTGCCGTTCGAGACTGTATTGCGCACCCCGTTTTCAAGGATACGCGAACTTACCGCGGACGTAATAGACTGGGAACTTTTTTCGCCGGATCCGGCCTTGTACGCCGATGTGCGGACGCTCGTCGACAAGGTTCGCGCACGCCTGCCCGGCTTGCGCTACGCCGAGGACGGAGCGATAGACGCGGACGGGCGGAGCGTGTACATATCGACGCTGGTAGCGCAAGCCGCGCCAGCGGGACTCAACTGCTCGGGTTTCGCCAAATGGCTGGTAGATGGTTTGCTATACCCGTTGACTGGCAGCTACCTGCGGGTCGACGTGCTCAGGGAGCGCATGCTCGACTGGCGTGGATCGTCCTTCACAATAAACTTCGAGGAGAAATCGGATCCGTTTTTCGGTTTGGATTGGGCGAGAGCCTTGGCGAACGCCGCCTGGTCGGCCTTCTACCCAAGCCGCAAGGCGGAGTCGCCGCTCGTCGATGACGTCACCGACGCGCCTTTCGCTCTGAGGGTCCGGGACGCGGAACCCATAAACGGCGGAACACTGTACGAACCGTTCAGCGACAACTTCAACGACACAGGTTTCGACGTGCGGGGACTCGAGGCCATGTTGTTCTCCCTGGTATCACAGGAACCAGGCAGGTTCTACCTTGCCCAGTTCAACTCCCGCGATAAAAATCCGCCAAATCTTACGAGATTTTTCCATATCGCCGTTCTTTTGCCTTACTTCGACCAGTCGGGCGTATTCCGGGTGACAGTATTCGAGAGCGCCGCCGAGACGTCGCTCGCCAGGATCCTTTCGGACAGTAGCTACGAATTCGTCAAGCTTGTACGCATGCCGACCGCGCCGGGATTCGAGCCCCAAACCTTGGCAACTCCGTGACGCTGCGCTTTCTAGGGACGGGTACCAGCCACGGCGTGCCCGTCGTCGCGTGCCAGTGCCGCGTGTGCGTCTCGACCGACCCGCGCGACAATCGCTACCGTTCGTCGGTAGTCGTGGAGAGCGATGGCGGCGAGGTAATCCTTATCGACGCGGGACCCGAGTTCAGGCTACAGGCGATACGCTCGGGAATGGCGAAGTTGGACGCCATCCTGATAACCCACGCTCACGCCGACCACGTGCACGGCCTCGACGACGTCCGTCCGCTGACGCGCGGCAAGCACGTGCCGGTGTACGCGTCCACTGATGACATGGCTGAACTCAAGGAACGATTCGCGTACGCCTTCAGGCGCGGCCAGGAAGGCGGCGGGAAACCTCGCCTCGAACTCAAGCGGATCGACGAGACCGGCGCCGACATCGGAAGTCTTCATGCAATCCCCGTACCCATACTCCACGGCGAACGCGCGGTATTCGGCTACAGGATCGGCCGCCTCGCCTACCTGACCGACTGCTCGGCCGTCCCACGTACGTCGATGCCCCTGCTCCGCGACCTCGACCTGCTTGTGGTCGACGCGCTCAGGAACCGCCCCCACCCGACACACTTCTCGCTTGAAGAAGCCTTCGCGCTCGCGAGGGAACTCTCCCCCGCCCGGCTGCTCCTCACCCACATCTGCCACGATTTGACCCACGTCGAGATCCAGTCGCTATGCGATGCGGCCGGCCTGCCGTTCCCCGCCTCGCCGGCGTACGATGGGCTCGAGCTCCAGCTGGAATAAGCGGGTTTCCGCCCTCGCATCGCCCGACCGATGCTGATCAATCTTCCTTGGATCGCGTTGCGCCGACCCTCCACGTAGACCTCAGCGATATAGGCACTCAAGCCTATGTTCAATATCGACCATAACACCTCGATCACCATCAAACCCGCGATGCCATCATAACCGGCCCGCCCGCGGA
>CAZKJA010000562.1:0-1951 GCA_964552925.1 uncultured Treponemataceae bacterium | reverse complement strand
GTAATCACCGGCCTCGAGCAACGCGTGTGACAAGCCTACCCTGAGATCCGGCGAGACGGGATCCGCCTCCACCGCCCGCCTGTAATGCTCCACTGCCCTGGAATGGCGACCGAGCTCGAGGTTTGCCTGGGCCGCGACAGCGCGGATAGCCGCGTCGGCGTCACCGGCGCGTATCCTGTCCAGCGCGGCGTCGAGCGCCGCCTGTGGATTCCCCTCCCGGAGCGCTATGAGCGCGCGGAAGCGGTCGATGGTATCGGCATTCCACGGCGCGCCTGGGCTTTGCGGCAAGGCGTTCCCGAAGCGCTTTATGATTGCCATCCCGCTTGCGGCATCTCCCGCGGCAAAAAGAAGGGCTGCCAATTGAAGCCGGAGGCCGATGTCCTCGGGCGCGGACAGCATGGCGGCTTCCAACTCCTTGATTGCTTCCTGGATCCTCCCGTCAGTACGTAACGCGCGGGCCCGATACAGCCTTTGCGCGGGGCCGTCGAGGCCGTTGGCGATGACGAAGCCGAATATCGACGCCGCTTCCCTGGCGTTTCCCTGGTTCATGGTTCTGATTCCGTGCACATGGAGCGTGTTGAGGTACGCCCTGAAAATCCTGGTATCCTCGGGGGCTAGTTCCAGCGCCTTTTCCAGGCTTGTTACCGCTTTACCGGAGCGACGAAGGCGTAACTCGCAGAAACCGAGCAAGGTCCAGGCATCGGCTCTCGAGCGTCCCTTGGCTATAGCGGAACGCAGGAACGCGGCTGCTTCCTTGATTCTTCCTATGCTGAGATAGGTCCGGCCGGCGAAGAACCATCCCGATGGGTCATCCGGGCGTAGCGCGACGTAGGTGCGGAGGGCCGAAAGCGCGCGATCGTGGATTCCGAGGGCGTGCCGAGCCCGGCCAAGAAACAGCCAAGCCTCGGGCAGGGTATCGGTCTCCGCCACTATCCTTGTCAACAGGGCTTCAGCCTCCGCATAATCGCGTCTGGAGCCGGCCTCGAACGATTTTTTCAAGAGTGACCTGTACGATGTCGAAGCCATATATCCACTGTACTGAACAATATGTGGGCCTACAAGTGGGACGATTGGCTTGTCGTGGATCGTTGCGATGCCGTACTATAAAGTCATGATAAAGGTGAGTGTACGACGGCTTGAACGCATCGCCCTGCCTGTGGGCACGGGCCTCCTCATAATCGCTTTGGCGAGCTCGATCTGGGCATTGGCATTGAGGGAGCGTGCGACAAAGCGCCTGTATTTGGAATATGAAGTGTACAAGGCCATCACCGCGCTCACCGATTTGGTGAGGGCGCAGTCGATCTTCTCGGAAGACATCAAGAACGTTTTGGGTTTTGGGCTGTACGCGGCGGATGGGAGCGCCATCACAACGTATGGCAACGCGCCTGCCACGCTCGTATCGCTGGAACCGTCCGCACCCGCCTTCCGCTTCACTAACGGAAAGGATTCGATAGTATTGATACGGGCCTTGGGTGGCGACCTGCCTGGGCGTCGAATGATGCTGGGTCAAGAACATGGGGGCAGGATGCGCGGTTCCACAGGAGCCGCCCAGCCCGTACCCCCCGGTTCGATGGGTTGGGGGATGGGCATGGATCCACCGGGAGTCACGGTACGAGCACCGGTCCTGGCGTATATCGATTATTCCATTGGAGCTTTCAAGACAGAGGAAGCATTGATACTGATCACGGCAGCCTCAGCGACGATTGCGCTTGGAACGCTTTACGCGGTCATAGTCGCGATGTATAGCCGATTTCGCGCTTCCAAGGAGAGGGAGGCCAAGGACAGGGAGCTGGTCGAGCTTGGACAAGCCGCCAGGACAATAGCGCATGAAATCAAGAACCCGCTCGGCATAATCCGCATCCAATGCGGGCTGTTGCGCAAGGGGGCAAACGAGGCTACCGCTGCCGGGCTTGCCCTTATCGATGATGAGGCCGTACGTCTGGCCGAATTG
>CAZKJA010000561.1:0-1969 GCA_964552925.1 uncultured Treponemataceae bacterium | reverse complement strand
AATTGGCCCGCGGGGCGCGGCTTGGCCGCCCGACGCCTTTACAGGCTTGTCGGCGATGACCCTTGCTTCGCTCGACAAGATGCCTGATATGCTCAAGGAAGATCCGACGGGCACCTCAGCGTCGATAGCGCCCCTCGCCGGCATGGATACCGAAGCTTCGATGGACTGGCAGGGCAGGTCAGTGGGCGAATCCATGCGAGCCGTTGCAGAACTGACGGGTGCGCGCCTCGGGCTCGATGGCGATGTAGTGCTTGGCGCCGCGTTCTGGAAAGCCTTCATCCGGGGTGGTTACCAAGGCGGTGCCTGGATAGTCGATACGATGCTGGGGAAAGGCAGGAAGGCAAGGCCGTGAACACGCGCCGGCTACCTTTCTTGTATTTCCTTTTCCTCTGTGTCGTCACCCTGGCAAATGCGCAGGAGACCGCGCCAAAGGCCCCGAAACCCAGCGCGTGGATAGACCTCGCGGCTGCCGCGTCGGGCTTGAAAGCCTCGGTGAGCTACGATCCGATGACAGGAACGGGGCACATACTCAAAGGCGCGGATCTCGTGCGCTTCAAGACCGGCCTGCCCGTTTATGCCGTCGGTTCCGGAAACTTGTTGCGTATTCCTGCAATCAGGGATTCGGGAGCGAAGCTTGAGATACCGGAACCCTCGATAGCAGCCATCTCGGCGTGGTTCGAGGAACGCGACAAGGAACGCGCATCGAGGTTTTCCATCGCGGCGATCCTGATCGATCCGGGTCATGGCGGCAAGGATCCTGGAGCCATAGGCGAGTTCGGTACGGGAAAGGACCGTGTACGCATTACTGAAAAGGACGTGGTGCTCGCGATATCCAACGATGTCTACGCGCGACTGCAGACTCGTTGGCCCGACAAACGCATCCTCATCACGAGGAGCGACGACACCTTCCCGAGCCTTGACGACCGGGTGGATATGGCGAACGACGTCAAGCTAGGGGTGAACGAGGCAATTATCTATGTTTCCGTTCACGCGAACGCCTCCTTCAACAAGAATGCCTCGGGATTCGAAGTCTGGTACCTGAATCCGGAGTACAGGCGTTCGGTAGTCGATCCATCCAGGTCAAAGGGCGTGGACGCACAGGTATTGCCTATCCTGAACGCGATGCTCGAGGAGGAATACACCACAGAGAGCATGCTTCTGGCGCGGGGCATCCTGGGGGGGCTAAAGGACACGGTCGGCGATGTCTCTTTGGATCGGGGCCTCCGGGAAGAGGAATGGTTCGTCGTGAAAAACGCAAAAATGCCCTCGGTGCTCGTGGAAGTCGGCTTCGTCACCAACGAAGCTGAGGCGAGGCTCCTGGCGGATGACGATCACTTGCGCAAGCTTGGGGACGGAATCTATAATGGTGTCGTCGAGTTCATCAACTACTTTGAGCACAGGAAAGGCTTTATCTCACCTTGAAACGCACACTAGCCGACTACCTCGCCATCGGGGCGCGCATTATCGATCTTGTCCTCACCCCGAAGTACTTCTGGCTTGGCCTGCTTTCATTCACCTTCCTTCTCGGTTCCGGATTCGCCCTTGCCTCTCCATGGCGACGAGCTGCCACGGTCTGGTTCCCGGACTACCGGGCGCGGGACAACGCCAGATCGCGTTCGGAGCTACGGTATCTGCCCAGGGGTCGTTCGCTCGAAGAGATGGTGGCTGATATCGCCGGCGAGTTGCTCCTCGGCCCATTGGAACCGTACTCTTCCCCGGTTTCCGTCGCCGATGCACGGCTCAACTCGGTAATTCGTTCCGGAAAGACCTTGTATATCGACATCTCCAGTTCGATACTGTTTGGAAGGATGAATGACAGCGAAGTGTACGGAGAGGCTCCACTGGATGCACGAAAGGCGCTCGGATATCTAGAGCGGAGCATCCTGTGGAATTTCCCGGGAATGCGCGTGGTCATGACAATTGACGGCCTGGAACCGTCGTGGGGGTCGACTTACACCAAGGCAAGTGG
>CAZKJA010000560.1:0-1973 GCA_964552925.1 uncultured Treponemataceae bacterium | reverse complement strand
GCGCAAGCCCGCCTCCTACTCAATTCTGGACGATCGACTTCATGGCACTATGGATTCAGTATGGGTAAAATTGATGAAGCGATTTCCTTCGAAATCCGCTTCGAGATCGCCGGCGTACACGATGAAACCAGGGCGAACCTTGTTGCTCGTCTTCCTGAGCCTTGGCAAGGATTTGGCGAAATCGGGGGAAAAGGTCATCGAGGCCTTGATTTCCACCGGGATTAGTCCATCGCCTGCAGGGATAACCAAGTCGGATTCAAGCCCGTTGTTGTCCCTCCAAAAGTACAGGTTGGCTTCTTCGCCTTTGTTGAACCTTGCCTTGAGTGCCTCCACCACGACAAGGTTTTCGAACAGAGCACCCAGGAAAGGTCCCATACCAACCTGGGCAGGTTCCCTCAGCCCTAGAAGCCATGTCGCCAATCCGGGTTCGGTAAAGTACACTTTGGGTGATTTTACAAGACGCTTTCCGAAGTTTTCGTAGTAGGGCGGCAGACGGAAGACGATGAACGAAGCTTCCAGCAATCCAAGCCACTCGGTAAGGGTGGACGCGCTCGTACCAGTCGAATTCGCCAAATCATTCATGTTCACGATTTGCCCGACTCGTCCCGCAAGCAAGCGGATGAAGGTCTCGAATGCGATTATGTTGCGGATGTTCGACATTTGCCGTAGATCGCGCTCTACATACGTCTGGTAATAGTGAGCGTACATCACGCTCGGGCTAATGCCGTCTTCATACAGCCTGGGCATGAATCCGCGGTACAGGTATTCATCGCGGCTGAACTCGATGCCTGCGTCGCGCAGTTCGCCTATCGAGAGGGGTAACAGGCGAAGCAAGGCGGTGCGGCCAGCCAATGATTGGCTGACCGCTGCCCTCAGACCCAGTTGCTGACTACCGGTCAGGATATACCGACCCCGTTGAGATCGACCTTCGTCCACCAGCACTTGTATGTAACTGAGAAGTTCGGGAACACGTTGTATCTCGTCGATTATGACAGGCGGTGCATAACGCGATAGAAAAGCCTTGGGATCGCTTTCCGCGAATAGGCGAATATCCGGCGATTCGAGGTTGATATAGGTATAAGCGGGAAAAATTTTTCTGACCAGGGTTGTCTTCCCCGATTGACGGGGACCAAGTATGGTTACTACCGGAAAAAAAGAAGCCATGGAGAGAACGGTTGGCTCTATCCGGCGCGAAATATAGCCTGGCATGGTTCCTCCCTCGATTTTGGCAATAGTACTGATTATACATTATAAGGATTTAATCGACAATATGTATGTGTGGTTCGGGGCCTTCCCCACCTTTCCTTGACAACGGCTTGTTTAGCCTACCATACTTTCGTGCATGGATTTATTGCCGATAGTAATCGTAATAATTTTCCTCTCGCTCGTGATCGTTGTCGGAGGCGCGGTACTTTCCAAGGGCAAACCCGTCAAAGGCAAGAAGGGCAAGACAATAAAGGCGAAGGATCACGCCCAGGTGCTCAAGGAGGCCAACCGGCGCCTGGCGCAGAATCCCAAGGACCTGGAAGCGCTCCTGGCATTGGGCGATGTGTACTATACGGAGCAGTCGTGGGACAAAGCGTTCAAGGCGTATGAATCGCTCCTCGAGGCGGGTGCGGGCAATCCCGATCTTGACGAATTCGAGGCGAACAAGCGTTACGGGCTTTCCGCGCTCAAGCTGGGCCGGCTGGATGAATCGTACAAGGGACTTGTGCTCGCGCATTCGGTGAAGAACGAGGATTTCGAGACCAATTACAACCTCGGGTACCTCGAATTCCAGCGGCGGCAATACGAGAAGGCGATCTTCCACCTCCGCTTGGCGAGCAAGCTGAACGCCGAGCACGCGATGAGCCTTCGTTACCTCGGACACGCGCTGTTCAAGACCAAGGGGTACAAGGAAGCGCTCTCCTTCCTGAAACGGGCGGTCGACCTGCAGCCGGACGACAAGGAGAGCCTGTTCGCGATGGGCGAGT
>CAZKJA010000559.1:0-1973 GCA_964552925.1 uncultured Treponemataceae bacterium | reverse complement strand
GAAGCATTCCCCTGTAGCTCAGCTGGCAGAGCAAGTGGCTGTTAACCACTGGGTCCGTGGTTCGAATCCGCGCGGGGGAGCATTTAGGCATCAGATGACGCAAAAACGTCACCTGATGCCTTTTTTGTTCGCGGATTCGAACCACGGACGAGTGGAAGCCGAATCCGCAAGGGGGTGCGACGCGAGACTCGCAGCGTCGCAGGGGTCCGGGGGTATCCCCCGGAGTAAAACACCGATCAGGACAGCCTTGTATATATGTCGCGGATTCGAACCACGGACGCGTGGAAGCCGAATCCGCAAAGGGGTGCGACGCGAGCAGTGCATACGACGCGAAACATTGAGCGTCGTAGGGTCCGGGGTATCCCCGGCCTAAAACGGTCGCAGGGGTCCGGGGGTATTCCCCGGAGTAAAACGCCGATCAGGACAGCCTTGTATATATGTCGCGGATTCGAACCGAGTGGCCGCCGGATGTGTTGGAACGGACAAGCTTCGCAACGTCCCGTGCTTTCGTCGCCTTTGACAACCCGCTTGAAAATCGAATATGCTGGCGCTCGAGGCGATGGAGTTCGCCTACGGATTCGTCCGAGTTCCGAACCGCCCCTCCGGCTGATGACTCCTGGTCATTTCTATGTCGAGGAGGGGATTATCGAACCACAATACAATGAATGCTGAGGTACGTGGCATGGTCCGGGCTCGTGTTGCCCTATGGCCTACGTCTACCGCTCCCGCCATCATCCTCAAAGTGGTATTGGAGTCGCTGCCCGCTCCAAACGGTTTTTGCCAGACAATTTCAAAGATGTATTTGATGAATGATCCAGCAGACACGGAACGGATAATCCTGTCGCACCGGACATGAACAATGAAAGGAGAAACGCATGACATATTCTACCGAAGTGGAGCATATGTGCCCGCTCGCGAAAGGCGCGTACCATGGACCGGCTCCCATCCCCGAGGAGGGAAAGTGGGTACAGGCGAAGGAAATCAAGGATATATCCGGCTTCACCCACGGAGTCGGCTGGTGCGCCCCTCAGCAGGGGGCCTGCAAACTGTCGCTCAACATCAAGGAAGGCGTCATCCAGGAGGCCCTCATCGAGACGATCGGCTGCTCCGGCATGACCCATTCCGCGGCGATGGCCGCCGAGATACTCATCGGCAAGACCATCATCGAGGCGATGAACTCTGATCTCGTATGCGATGCGATCAACACTGCGATGCGCGAGCTCTTCCTCCAGATCATCTACGGCCGCAGTCAGTCGGCCTTCTCCGAGGGCGGCCTCCCCATCGGCGCCGGTCTCGAGGACCTCGGCAAAGGGCTTCGCAGCCAGGTCGCCACCATGTACGCTACCCTCAAGAAGGGGCCGCGCTACCTGGAGATGGCCGAAGGCTACGTGACCCGCATCGGCGTCGACAAGGACAGCGCAATCATCGGCTACGAGTACGTGAGCCTGGGCAAGATGATGGACGCGGTCAAGAAGGGCGTCGACGCGAACGAAGCGCTCGCCAAGGCCAAGGGAACGTACGGGCGTTTTTCAGAGGCCGTCAAGTACATCGATCCCAGGCACGAGTAAGGGAGGGGTAATACTATGGCATTGTTTGAAAGCTACGAGCGCAGGGTCGACCAGATCCTTCCCGTACTCGGGAAATACGGCATCCCTTCCATCGAGGACGCGAAGAAGGTCTGTGACGAAAAGGGCGTGGACGTCGGAGCCATCGTCTCGGGCATCCAGTCAATCTGCTTTGAAAACGCCAAGTGGGCGTATACGGTAGGCGCCGCGATCGCCATCAAGAAGGGCGAAAAGGACGCGGTCGCCGTCGCGAGGAGCCTGGGTGAGGGTCTCCAGGCTTTCTGCATCCCCGGTTCAGTAGCCGATGACCGCAAGGTAGGCCTGGGACACGGCAACCTCGCGGCTATGCTTCTTTCCGACGAGACCCAGTGTTTCTGCTTCCTCGCCGGGCACGAATCCTTCGCCGCC
>CAZKJA010000558.1:0-1975 GCA_964552925.1 uncultured Treponemataceae bacterium | reverse complement strand
CGATCGACAGCACGCCGACCGAAGACCGAGGGCTCGTCCAGGGCCTGATGGTGGGCGGCAGGGCGCTCGGTTCGGTAATCACCGCGACGATCATGGGCTTCCTGTCGGCTGCGGGACAATGGTCGCTGATATTCATCATGATGGCCGTACTCGGACTGTTGACCCTGATACCGGCTTTCCTGGTCGATGACAAGCGCGGGCGTATCGCTGTGGAGCCCCTGCCGGCGGATGTGCGCGGTGGCTTCAAGAACTTGTCGTTCGTCCTGTTCCTGCTGCTCGGCATCGTCTACCCGCTAGCCCTGTATAGCGCCCAGGGTATGATAGGCGCCTTCCTCAAGGAAGGCATGGGCGTGTCGCTCTCGTCGGTGGGATTGTACACCTCGGTGTTCGGCATCGGCACCATCGTCGGCGGCCTGGTCGGCGGCCCTCTCCTGCGCAAGGCCGGCGAGCGTTCGAGCCTGCTCTTAGCCATAGCCGTAACATCCCTGGTCACCTTCGCGATGGCTTTGGCGCCCTCGGCCGGGCTATTGTGGGCCATCGTGTTCGTGTTCGGCCTTGCGTTCGGCTATTACGAAACCGTGTACTTTGCAATGGGCATGGAGTATTCCAACCCCCGCATAGCAGCGTTCATGTTCGCGTTCATCATGGCGGTAGGCAATATCGGCATAGGGCTCGGACAGCCGCTCGCGGGCATCCTCGTCGACACCATCGGCTTTCGCTCGATGTTCGCTTCTTTCGGGGCGGTTCACCTGATAGCGTTGCCGCTCGTGTTCCTGATCTTCCGCATCCGCACGACAGCCGTGGCCAAGGCGTAAAAATGCGGATCACCGGAATAGAAGTCACGCCGATAGACCTTAAACTCCAGGCGCCGCTCACCGTCGCGTACGGCAGCTACCCGGTGCTTGAATACGCACTGCTCAAAATAATCACCGACGATGGACTTGTCGGACTCGGGGAAGCCTCTCCGGATCCAGAAGTTACCGGCGAGAGCCGGTCTGGCGTCATAGCCGCCCTCGAGAGCCTTTCGGGCTATCTAGGTGGCAAGGATCCCTTCGACATCGAAGCGGCCATCACGCACTGCCTTGGAGCCATTCCCGCCTACCCTGCCGCCATCGCCGCTGTCGATATGGCCTTGCGCGACCTGGCAGGCAAGGCGGTCGGATTGCCCGTCTACAGGATGCTTGGCGGGCGCTCCCGTGAAGCAATCGACCTGTATCCTGTAATCCCCCTCGATACACCCGCTGCGATAGCTGGGATGGCCGCGACTTTCAGCGGCATGGGCATGTCAACGCTTAAGCTGAAGCTGGGGTCAGACCCCGCTCTGGATCTCGAGCGCCTGGCAGCTGTCCGCGGGGCATGCGGTGCCGACACGCGACTGCGGCTCGACATCAACCAAGGCTGGAAAGACGCTACGACCGCTATCAGGGCCATCAAGTCCTTTGACCGTGCTGGCATCGACTGGATAGAGCAACCTGTCGCTGCGGCAGACATCGAAGGCCTCGCAGAAGTCAGCGCCGCCTTCGACACGCCGATCATGGCAGACGAAAGTTGTCACGGCCCCGCCGATGCCATGCGCATAGCCAGGCTTGGAGCCGCGGGCATGATAAACATCAAGCTGATGAAGTGCGGCGGCATCGGGGAGGCGATGAAGGTGCTCGCCATAGCCGAGGCCGCGGGAATCCGCTGCATACTCGGCTCGATGGGCGAGAGCTCCATCGCGAGCGCCGCCGGCTTGCACCTCGCCATCGCCAGGCGGGGCCTCGAAGCCTGCGAGATAATCGGGCCGCTCTTCATCACAAACGACCCGGCAACCGGGTTCGACGTCGATATAGCGAGCTTCCGCGCCGTGCCCTCGGAACGTCCCGGCCTCGGTGTGGCTCTGATATGATCGACTGGGACGCGCTTGCTTTGGAGGCGGCGGAACTCCTATCCGGATACATCCGTATACGGTCGGTCAACCCGCCTGGCGACGAGA
>CAZKJA010000557.1:0-1991 GCA_964552925.1 uncultured Treponemataceae bacterium | reverse complement strand
TGCACAACCGCGTGCAATCGCTCGACGATACAGTCGCCTTCCTCCAGCGGCTCGTGCCCGAGGTGATGATAGAGACGGCCCACGGGCAGATGGACTCGCACGAGCTCGAGGACATCATGCACCGCTTCATCCACAGGGGCTTCCACGTGCTCGTTTCGACGACGATCATCGAGAACGGGCTCGACATACCGAACGTCAACACAATAATAATTGACCGGGCGGACATCTACGGCGTCAGCCAGCTGTACCAGTTGCGCGGGCGGGTGGGGCGCTCCGACCGGGTGGCGTACGCGTACCTCTTCTACCCCGACAGCCGCGCGTTGTCGGAATTGGCTATGAAGCGCCTGCAGATAATCTCGGACTTCACCGACCTGGGCTCCGGTTTCAAGATAGCTATGAAGGACCTTGAGGTCAGGGGCGCCGGAAATCTCCTGGGGAGGGAGCAGTCCGGGGACATATACGCGGTCGGCTTCGACCTGTACCTCAAGCTGCTCGACGAGGCGGTCGCGCGCCTGTCGCAGGAAGGCTACAACGCGGAAGAGGAGCCGTATCTGGAACTCGAATACTCCGGCTTCATACCCGGCGAGTACGTTTCCCAGCCCGCGCTCAAGATGGAAATTTACAAGAAAATCGCATCGATATTAAGCTCAGACGACCTCGAAGGCCTGTACCGTGAACTCGAGGACCGCTTCGGGCCGGTGCCCGAGGACGTTTCCAGCCTGCTTGCTCTTGCCGAGATCAGGATCCTGTGCCGCAAATTGTCGATAGCGACGCTCAAGGAGAACAAGGGCTTCGTGACCGTCGAATTCTCGAAGGTGTCGAAAATTTCGGTGGACAGGCTGTTGCGGTTGATGAAGGAAAGCGGACAGAAGATACGGCTCGATCCGCACCGGCCCAACGTGCTGATGATAGCGACGGGCCCTATTGGCTTGAAGGAAAAGAGCGAGTTTATCCGCGAGAAGCTAGCCGCCTTGGCTGGATGAGAGCGGAGGTTTTCCCGCAGGCGAACCGTCGACCGGAGCAGGCGGCTCGCTGTCCTTGAGCACCAGACGCTCGGCAAAGCGGAAATTCTCGATTATCGAAACGAGTTCCATCGAGAATTCTATCGCCGCCTGGACCTTCTGGACCCCGTTCGGCAGCCGGGTCACGTCCTTGATGCTGCCGGATACCACGAACTGGAAGCTCTGGAAAAACAGCTTCACCTGAACCGGTGTGCCGATATCGAGGACAGGTCCGTTCAGCGGTACGAGGAAGTTGAGAAGGTCGCTCGCGAGGGCGAACAGGGCTACCTTGTGCTGGACGCCATCGAGGGTAAGGTGGCAGAAATTGTTGTAGCCCATAACCTTGGCCGTATTCGGGTTGATTGAAATCAGCTTGCCTTTGTAATCCTCGAATTCGACCTTGATCCTGGCCAGCAGCATGAAATAATCACCGAGTATCGTCAGCAGGTCAGGCGGGCAGGGCTTGAAGACGACCTCGATAAGGCCTATCGATTCCCTGCCCTTCATGGCGCCTACCGACTTGAGGAAGCACCGGGCGAATATTTTCATCGGCGTCTGGCTGTTGCCCGGTTGGAACACAAGCGTGAGTCCCGCGAGCCCGTTCACGTATTTCTGAAAAAACGCCAGCTCATCCTTGGAGAACGAGGCGATAAGGACGGCCCCGCCCATCGAGAGTCTGTACGGTACGCACACGATACTGTATGTATCGAGCTTCACGAGGGTCAGCCCCGCCTTGAGCCCCATCTTGGATTGGGCGAACGGGGTGACCGAGGCGGTTACATTCTCGAATTGGGCAAACATATTTTGAGGCGTCGTTACCATAGGCTTACCAGTGTACGCTATGATCGGCATTCGTCAAGCACCGGCTGCTTTGGCATATGCACAGGAGTCATACACAACATGTCGACTGTTTGCATTTCAATCGCAATCATAAGTCCGACAGGCTCCTATTATCCGGGAACCCGCCCCTTGCGTCCGTAAGCTTCCCTC
>CAZKJA010000556.1:0-1993 GCA_964552925.1 uncultured Treponemataceae bacterium | reverse complement strand
GAACACAGAGACACAGAGAAGATGAGGCAAGAGGATTTGGGCTGAGATAGAAAAATTGAACACAGAGACACGGAGAAGATGAGGCAGGAAGTTGCTTAAGTGAGATAGGGGAATGGAATGCCAGGACTTCCAATTTCAATATCTCCTCTTAATCTTTCTCATCTTCTCTGTGTCTCTGTGCAAATGTATTCGTACTACAGGCTGATTTCGGAGGGTATATGTCGGGGGACAGGTGGTTTGCCAGCGACAACAACGCGGGTACGCATCCAAGGATCATGGAAGCCTTGGCCAGGGCCAACAGCGGGCACGCGATAGGGTACGGTGACGATCCCATTACCCAAGCGGCCGAGGCGGCCGTAGCGGGGCTCTTCAGCCCGGGCGCGGAGGTGCGTTTCGTACTCAACGGCACGGGAGCCAACGTCTATGCCCTAGGCTGCTTCGCGGGCCAGGGCGACGCCGTTCTGTGCTCCGACTGCGCGCATATCCAGGTCGACGAGACGGGCGCACCGGTCGCCGTGCTCGGAGTCCAGCTGGTGCTGGTCGAAACGGCGGACGGCAAGATCCAGGCGCATGCACTCGAGGAGACGATCCGCGAATACGACAACATGCACAAAGCCAGGCCCGCCGCGGTATCCATCAGCCAGCCTACAGAACTCGGCACCCTGTACACCCCGGCGGAAATAGCCGAACTGTGCGGCATCGCCCACAGCCACGGCCTCGCCGTGCATATCGACGGCGCGCGGCTATCCAACGCGGCCGTCGCCCTCGGGATGGGCCCCGCCGAAGCCGCGGGCTACCTCGCCGAAAAAATGCCTTCCTTCGACAACGGTGCCGATGTCGTCTGCTTCGGCGGCACAAAGAACGGCCTGATGTTCGGCGAGGCCGTCGTGTTCGCGCCGCGTATCGACGGCAAGTCGCCCGACACCGCCAGGCTTCGCAAGACGCGCCTGCAACTTGCCAGCAAGATGCGTTACATCGCCGCCCAGTTCGGTGAGTACGTCAAGGACAGCCTGTGGCGCGAGTGCGCGACGCTAGCCAACGACGCGGCGCGCCGCCTCGCGGACGGCATGGCCGAGCGCGGCATAGCCTTGCGATACCCCGCCCAGACCAACGGGGTTTTCGTCAATCTGCCCGGCCCCGTTGTCGAGGAACTCCGCGCCAAGCGCTTCTTCTACGACTGGGAAGGCGGCGCGATACGGTGGATGGCCAGCTGGGATACAAGCGAGGACGACGTCGCCGCCCTATTAGCCGACCTCGACGCGTCCCTCGCCAGGTACCGCTCAGCGCATCCGGCCGAGCCGGTGATTGCCGTCGACGGCGAACTGGCCGACATCCTTTCCAGCGGCCGCGCCTTCCTCAAGTCCACCTGGGAGACCGTCGAGCGATTCCCGAGTCCGCAATCGCTCGGCGTGGCCCGACCGCCCTTCGTCCGCCCTGTGCCCGACGGCGCCCGCATTATCGCCCTCCCCGACCCGGAGGCATCCGCCCTCGGCGGGAAAAGCTTCCGCGAGCTGACCGCCGGACGGCGTTCGAGGCGCCGTTACAGGAACGAGCCCATTTCGCTCGAGGAATTGTCGTTCCTCTTGTGGGCGAGCGCGGGAGTCAGGAAGGTGGCCGCCGACTACGCTATGCGGACCGTCCCCTCCGGAGGCGCCCGTCACCCCCTCGACACTATGCTGTATGTCCGAAGGGTGGACGGCCTCGAACCGGGCATCTACCGCTTCCTTCCCGTCGAACGCTCGCTGGCCTTGCTCAAGGCCGCCAGCATCGTGCCTGGCGCCGATACGTCTAAGAACGGCTGGCTGGATCTCGACGCACAGGCCGACGCGGGACTCCTCGAGCAGCTGTGGAACTGCGCGGTGCTGTTCGTCTGGACCGCCGTGCCGTACCGCACCGAGTGGCGCTACACGGCCGCCGCCGCGAAGACGATCCTCCTGGACGCGGGCCACGTATGCCAGGCGTTGTACGGCGCCAGCGAGGCGCTCGGGCTCGG
>CAZKJA010000555.1:0-1995 GCA_964552925.1 uncultured Treponemataceae bacterium | reverse complement strand
CATGGAAAGGACGATCGCCACAGCCAGCAGGAGGGCGAAGATCGCGATTGCTCCTACGATCACGACGAGCGTGATCCCTTTCCTCATCTCTGGAGCGGCGTATTCGATATACATGTACCTGCCGGCCAAACGGTCTCCCGTCATGGCACGATTCGGTGACTCGCCTCTTCTCATGTGGCCGCCGTTCGGCCCTGGGTTCATTTCCAGGTTCATGAGGAGCCTGATCCGATCGTTCCGAAAGCGCTCGGAAACATGGAAGTCGTCGACCTGCCGTGGCGCGGACTCCATCCGGAACAGCGCATCGCCATTGGATGAATAGACCCCGAATGCGATCAATCCCGCTATCCTGCGATAGTCGATTTCCTCGCCGGAGAGAAAGCCTTGCAGCAACGCTGTCGCGAGTTGATAGGCCTTGTATTCAGCGACCAGATGTATTCTGCTCCTCTCCTGGATGATGGCGAAGGTCAAACCTATCGAAGCGATGAGTGCTATCGAGATGAAGACGAAGAAGATGCCTCGTTCGAGGCGAGCCGCTTGTCGCCTTCTGTCGGCTTTCACGTCGTTCGGCGGTCTCATCGAGCCCTCCCGCTGGCAGCCTTCGGCTTTACCAGCGACCGCGTTTGTTCATGCCGCCATGATGACCGAAGCCCGTCCCGTAGCCCACGGATTGCCCGGGATCGTAGTCCTTTCCGCACTTCTTCATACTTGCTCCCTGGCTAAAAGTTGCTTCGATCTACATCGAAGCTCATTCCGCTCATTGTCATGCAGTAATCATGCCATGTTTGGTGCAAATACTATCGAATTGTTGTAATTCAATACCAGGCTATGATTTAATTTTGTTTACTTATCGAAGAATGAGATGGCCTACTATTCTTGATTTCGATAGAAAACGGGCATTATTTTCACATGCATTTGTACGTGTAGGTATATTCTTCCCATATCATCCATTATCCACACAACAATGGAACGCGGAATATCCTTGATCTATAACGAATTACCTTGCGGATGTTTTCATGGCATAGTTATTGCATGACTATTAGTACTCGGATATAGGAGGCATCGGATGATGCATGGTTGGTACAGAGGCGGCTTGGTTCCCGGCGGATACGCGTTCGGGTTCCCATGGGGAGGTCTGGCGATGGGCTTGATCGGTATCGCTATAATCGTGTTGCTCGTGGTGCTGATCGTACGAGCGGGAAATAACCGGAGGCCCAATATCCTCGACCTCAAGGAGAAGGGTATCGATATTCTCATCGAAAGATACACCCGGGGTGAGATCGATGCCGAAACATTCAAGGCGATGAAGGCTGAACTCGACGCGAGGATTTGAGGTCTTCGATCCGGGATATTGACGGAGAAGGAACGTGGGTTATTCCGGGATAACTCGTACGATATGTCTCCTGCGGGCGGAGGCAAACGCATCTCCCCGGCAAATCGTATGGATCATCGCCAAGGCGATCCGGCTGCTCGCGGATCGCCTGTTCCGTTTGGGGGAAATTACCTTGCCCGCATCTCCCCGAAGAATTCCGTCACTGGATTTTCCGGATTGGTACATTCTTCAAGCGAGCGGGCAATGTGGTTCGCAATGCTCAATAACGTCCATTTATGACGTCCTTTTCCTGTAATATACCCGCATCGACCAGCGCGCGCTGATAGGCGCCGCTCTCCCTGGACATTCGCACCGTTGCGCCAGCAATCGCATCAAATGAATTCTGGACCGTTTTCGTCGCGCCGCTGACCGTATCGACGCCGAAGAAATTACTGGCGTTGATACCCTTTTTCCATTTTTCCACGCTCCAGTCGACGAGGGAAGTCAATTGCTTGGCGTTCTTGCCGACCAGATAATTTGCGATCGCCGTGTAGTTTCCGTACCAGCCGCCGTTCGAATGAAAACCCCATACCGGAGCTGTCGGAAGCGGGCGGCCCATAGAATCGAATTTGACGCCAGTCCGCTCCATGAACTCGCGGACCGTCGAGTTGTTCGATAAACCTTGA
>CAZKJA010000554.1:0-2002 GCA_964552925.1 uncultured Treponemataceae bacterium | reverse complement strand
CCAGGGCTTTTGCGGTCATCGTGCCGATGTAGACACGTTCCCTCTGGTCCATGTTGGCGCCGATGTGGAACCACATCGAGCCGGTAACGATATTCTCGCCTTCTTCGCGGGCAAAACGTCCCGTAAGGATGTTCATGCCGTTGAACTGGGCGTGGCTCGCGATGCGGTCGATCTCATCGACGAGTTGGGAGACTTCCACCTGTATCTGCATCCTGTCTTCAGCGGTGTACACACCGTTTGAGGCCTGGACAGATAGCTCGCCTTCCGTCCTCTGGATGAACGAGACGCCGTTGCCCGCGTTTTTTGAAGCCTGGTTCAGGCCCCTTATCTGCGAGCGCATCTTTTCCGAAACCGCAAGCCCTGAAGCATCGTCGCCCGCGCGGTTGATCCGCATGCCGGAGCTGAGCTTCTCCATATTCTTCTCGACGCTGCTGTTCGTGACCCCGAGAGAGCGATTGGCGAACATCGCACTGAGGTTGTGATTGATTATCATAACCTAATCTCCTTTCCATAGAAGCGACGGCCGACGGCCGTCTCGGCATCCGTGCCGAAATATGTGTGTCGATATTTCCGGTAAGCTTCCCCGGGCCGCACCCGTGAACGTGAACCGTATAGTTCCTCCAGGGAACGGACTCTCGCGATCGCGCGTTCGCTCCGTGTTCGTCCCCTGGCGGCTCTACACTATTAGCTATCGGCGAAATGGCGTCCGGCTTTAGCTTTCGATTCCGCCTCCGCGCAATCTTGTCGATGAAATGACCGCATGCTAGACTGTCGAACGTATCGATACGGCGTTCCGGAGGAAATAGATGAAGGTCAGAGAGATCATAGCCACCCTCGATGGAGTCCTCCTGACGGGCATCTCCCTTCTCGACGTCGATATCCAGTCTGCCTTCGGCGCGGACCTGATGAGCGATGTGATGGCGTTTTCCAAGGAGAACGTGATGCTGCTGACCGGCCTTATCAATCCGCAATCGATACGAACCGCCGACTTGATGGATATACGGGTGATTGTATTCGTGCGGGGCAAGAACCCCTCGAAGGAGATGGTCGAAGAGGCCGAACGGAACGGGATGGCGATAATAACGACCAAGCACTCGATGTTCCTGTCATGCGGGCGGCTCTACGAAGCGGGGATCAGGGAAGGCGGCATGCGCTAGCCGCTAAGTTGCCTCGCGAACCGTGCCGAGGATGGCTTCGGTCGTTCGTTCCCGCATGAAGCTGTACAGCAGGGAATACCCGTCTTTTATCTTCTTGCCGAAGGCTTTCCGGATCATCGCGTCCATCTCTGCTTGTGTCTCGAATCCGCGAATTCTCTCCCGCTCCTGCCCGTTGCCATTCCGCGAGGCTAGCGTGAGCGCGTACCGCGATGTGAGCAACGGCTGGCGATCGTGCATCGTGTAGTATCTTATCGAGCCGTCGGGACTCGTCTTGTACAGGGTCATTATCATCACTCTGATGATCGACCCGAATCCGAATGGACTCGATTGGAATAATTTGACAAAATGATGGTCGGCAGGTATATTCTATCTCTGCTCATTTCATCCTTTTTTAGGAAAAGATTAGAAATGCTTTGCGTATTGTAGCCATACGCGCATTAGCCATAATGGGAGTGACACTCTTGAATAAACGGGACTTCCCGCGAATACATTTCTACGATCAGGACTTCGTCGACATCTACGACAGGACGTGGGCTTGGATAGCTGATTATTGGACCAACGCCGATCCCTCGAGCGGAATTGGCGGGGGAAAGTTTTTTTTCTATCCTCCCGAACGAAGGCTGGACCAGCTCGAGCAATCTTTTGCCTCGTTCTTCCTCGTGTACTCCAACAGGATATACTCCGCGTCCAATGGCCTTGACGCCTTGTATTCGAAGCAGGAGGAGAGCGGCGCCATCCGGTGGATGTACGACATAGACTCCGGCGCCCCGATCCTGACCGAGGAGAATCCCGAAGGCGTATCGCTTCCTTTGTTCGCCTGGGCCGAATACAACCTCTACCACAAG
>CAZKJA010000553.1:0-2003 GCA_964552925.1 uncultured Treponemataceae bacterium | reverse complement strand
GACGAGGCGCCTCGTCAGGTAGCCGGCGTCCGCCGTCTTGAGCGCCGTATCGGCGAGTCCCTTGCGGGCGCCGTTCGTCGATATGAAGAACTCGATGACGGACAGGCCTTCTTTAAAGTTCGAGCGTATCGGCAACTCGATGATGTCTCCGCCCGGCTTGGCCATCAGGCCGCGCATACCGGCGAGCTGGCGGATCTGATTCTTCGAACCGCGGGCGCCGGAGTGGGCCATCATGTGGATGTTGTTGAAGCCCTTGCGGTCCTTCTCGAGGGTTTTCATCATTACAGCGGTCACGTCTTCGTTGGTCTTGGACCACACCTCGACGACCTGGTTGTAGCGCTCTTCCTGGGTGATGTGTCCCGCCAGGTACTGCTTCTGGATGCCTTCGACCTGCTTGTTGGCGACCTCTATCATCTCGTATTTTTCTTTCGGGATGATGATGTCGTCCATGCCGATGGTGGCGCCGAAGAACGTCGCGTACTTGAAGCCCATGTCCTTGATCGCGTCGAGCATCAGTACGGTGACGTACGGGCCTTCGTTCTTGTACACCCCCTCGATAAGGCTGCGGAGTTCCTTGTCGCCCATCTGGTAGTTTATGTACGGTACCGCCGGCGGCATCGCCTCGTTGAACAGGAGCCGGGCGGGGGTAGTCTCGATCGGGACGCCGTAGGTGACGTTCGGCATGTCCTTGCCGACCGAGTTCCAGATCGGCATCTTGGGAGCCGGCGCCTTGACGAGGGCTTCCCAGTCGCACGATTTCTGGTCGCAGGCCATGTAGGCTTCCTCGCGCGAGGAGAACCTGCGGCCTTGCCCCTTCACGTCTGGCTTGTGCCTCATCAGGTAGTAGATGCCGAGCACCATGTCCTGCGACGGGTAGACTATGGTCTTGCCGTTCGCGGGGTCCAGGAGGTTTCTAGCGGAGAGCATCAGCGTCCAGCACTCCGCCTGAGCCGCGCTGGTAAGCGGCACGTGGACGGCCATCTGGTCGCCGTCGAAGTCGGCGTTGAACGCCTTGCATACGAGCGGGTGCAGCTTGATCGCCTTGCCTTCGACGAGTATCGGCTCGAAGGCCTGGATACCCAGCCTGTGAAGCGTCGGCGCTCGGTTGAGCATCACCGGATGCTCGCGCACAACTTCGTCGAGCACGGCGAAGACCTCGGGCGTCTCCTGCTCGACGAGCATCTTGGCTTTCTTGATGTTGTAGACAACGTCCTTCTCGACGAGCTTCTTCATTATAAAGGGCTTGAATAGCTCGAGCGCCATCTTGGTCGGTAGGCCGCATTGGTGTATCTTCAGCTCCGGACCGACGACTATGACCGAGCGGCCGGAATAGTCGACGCGCTTGCCGAGGAGGTTCTGGCGGAAGCGGCCCTGCTTGCCCTTGAGCATGTCGGACAGCGACTTGAGCGGCCGGTTGGACGCACCCTTCACGACGCGTTTCTTCTTCGAGTTGTCGAAGAGGGCGTCGACCGCCTCCTGGAGCATACGCTTCTCGTTGCGGATGATTATGTCCGGCGCGTTCAGGCCCTGGAGGCGCTTGAGGCGGTTGTTGCGATTGATCACGCGGCGGTACAGGTCGTTGAGGTCGCTCGTAGCGAAGCGTCCACCGTCGAGCTGGACCATAGGCCTCAATTCCGGCGGGATGACGGGAATCACGTCCATTATCATCCACTCGGGCTTGTTGCCCGAGCCGCGGAAGCTCTCGACGATCTCTATGCGCTTCAAGAGCCGCTTGTCGCTCTTGGCGCCTTTTTCGATCATCTTGGCGCGGAGCGTCACCGACATGTCGTCGAGGTCGATCGCCTCGAGGAGCTGGCGTACCGCTTCCGCTCCCATGCCCGCGGTGAAGGCGCCGCCGTAGCGGTCCTGCGCCTCGTAGTATTCCTCCTCCGAGAGGAGCTGCATCTTCTTGAGGTCGGTATCGCCGGAATCGATGACGACGTATTTCTCGTAGTAAAGCACGGACCGCAGAGCCGCGACAGGCAAGTCGAGGAGGAGGCCCA
>CAZKJA010000552.1:0-2004 GCA_964552925.1 uncultured Treponemataceae bacterium | reverse complement strand
GGCCTGCGTAGAGGGGGCCCTGACCGGTGAATCTGAGTCAGTGACCAAGGGTAGCGAAATTCCGGGTACGGGGGAAGTTCCGCTGGGGGACAGGTCCGACATGGTTTACATGGGTACCAGCGTCGCCGCGGGAACCGGAACAGCTATAGTCACGGCGACCGCGATGGATACCGAGCTGGGGCGAATCGCTTCCCTTGTCGGAACGGCCGAGGAGGCCACTCCTTTGCAGAAGGAGCTCGGCTCGTTCGGCCGTTTCCTTATGCTAGCCGCGGGGGGCATAGTCGCGCTCATGTTCGGCCTCGGCCTCTTGCGGGGGACCGAGACCCTCGAGTTGACGATGACCGCGATCGGTCTAACCGTCGCTGCGATGCCCGAAGGCCTCCCGGCGGTCGTCACGGTGGCGCTTTCGCTCGGGGTAGCTCGCATGGCGCGCCGATGGGCGCTGGTACGAAGATTGCCCGCCATGGAGACGCTCGGTTCGACTACTGTAATCTGCACCGACAAGACCGGGACCCTGACGGTAGGGGCGATGACAGTGCGCGAGCTGTTCGTCGCGGGGCGCGCGTACGAGGCGAGCGGGGAAGGCTATTCGCCGGAAGGCGCAATTCTAGCGGTCGGCTCTGACGGTACACCGAATCCAGCCGAGGTCGACGCGGAAGCCTTGCTCGATCTGGCGACGGTGTTCGTCGCTTCCAACAATTCCCGTCTCGTAGATGAGGATGGCGCATGGAAGGCTCTCGGGGATCCGACCGAGGCCGCTTTACTGGTCGCCGGAATGAAGGCAGGCGCGGACCGCGACCGCCTGGAAACCGGATGTCCTGTATATCGCGAGTTTCCTTTCGACTCGAACCGGAAGCGAAGCACTCTCGTCCGCAGAACAGCGGACGGGAAACTCCGCGCCTACGTCAACGGGGCGCCCGATTTCCTGCTGGAGCGCTGCTCGTTCCTGCTATCCGAAACCGGCGTCCGGCCCCTGACCGAAGCCGACCGCCGGATCTTCGCCGACCGCAACGCCGAGATGGCAGGCAGAGCCCTCCGGGTATTGGGATCCGCCCGGCGCGACTTGGAAGAAGCCGCCGCCGCCGACCTTGACGCCGAATCCGTGGAGAACGGCCTGGTGTTCATAGGCTTGGCGGGCATGTTCGATCCGCCGAGGCAGGAAGCTCTGGCGGCCATCGCGAAATGCCGTGCCGCGGGCATCCGGGTCGTAATGATCACCGGCGATCACCCGCGGACCGCGGTCGCCATCGCTTCGCGGCTCGGTATCGCCTCCGCTGAAACCGCTGGCGCCGCTCAAGGTATCGTCCTCGGTGGGATCGACATTGACCGGCTATCCGACGTCGAGCTGCGCACTCGCGCCGTGGAGGTCTCCGTGTACGCCCGCGTAAGCGCGGAGCATAAGTTGCGTATAATCGACGCGCTGAAAGCCGACGGCCAGATAGTCGCCATGACCGGCGACGGGATCAACGACGCGCCCGCGGTCAAAGGGGCCGATGTAGGCATCGCCATGGGCAAGGTGGGAACCGAGCTTACGCGGCAAGCCGCCGACATGATCATCACCGACGACAACTTCGCCACGATAGTCGGGGCAGTCGAGGAAGGACACGGAATCCATGACAATATTCGCAAGACACTGCAATGCCTCTTGGCAGGCAACGTGGGGGAATTGATGCTTATGCTCTCTTGCGTAGCGATCGGTCTGCCCGCACCGCTTCTACCCATCCACCTGCTTTGGATCAATTTGGTCACCGACGGCTTGCCCGCGCTTTGCCTGGCCTCCGATGCCATCGATCCTGGCCTGATGGAAAAGCCGCCGCGCCGCCGCGCCGGAGGCATCGTGGATGGCGCATTCCTGCGGACCTTGTTGTTTACCGGGTTCTTGACGGCCGCGGTCGCCGTCTCGGTCTTTTTTTTATGTGTTCCGGACTGGCACTTCAGCGCACACCGCGCGCAGCTACGCATTCGCCGTACTTGTATTCGCCGAATTGCTGCGCGCCTTCGGCG
>CAZKJA010000551.1:0-2016 GCA_964552925.1 uncultured Treponemataceae bacterium | reverse complement strand
TTTCAAGATAACGACGCGAATGGATTGACGACCCGTATATCTCCGAAGATGCCTTCTGATTGAAGGTCCTCAGTGTACAGTTCGTTGCAACCCGCCCTGTGCGCGGCCGCGAGGATCTGAGCATCCCAGAAGGAAACGCGGTACCGCTCCTGGATGGCCAAGGCGTCGAGGAATATTGCGTGGTCGACCGCGACGATGGTAAAACCGTTGAAAAGGGCAATCTGTTGCCTTGCCAGCTCGACTGGTAGCGCTTGTTTTAATTTACGCGTGACCGTTACCCAGAATTCGGCAAGGACCTGCGTAGAAATACAACCCGTGCCGGAGGCGAGGAGTCCAGTTACAAGTGTTCGCGCCAATGCCTGCTTCTCGGGGTAGCTCGTATCGTTGGCATACACAAGCGTATTGGTATCCAGGAACCCCATGCTATCGCTCATGCAGTTCATCCCTCGTCCAGGTCCGCCCGCCGGATGAAGCCTGGCTCTGGCCAAACAGCGCATCGAGTTCCTGCGCGATGAAACTACGGCGAACCTCTTCCTGCCGTACAAGCTCGTCGAGGAAGCTTCGGTACATATCGGACAAGGTCGAATCCCGCTCCACCGCTATCTTTCGGGCACGCTTGAGCAGGGCATCATCAATACTCATAGTTACATTGGCCATGCCGACCTCCACATAATAAGTATAACACATACTACGTGAATATTTAAAAAATCCTGAAGAAACCCGATGGTCATCCGATATTGGGTCACACCCCATGGCCACTTTGAATGTGAGCCCGGAACATCGCTGGGAGTCGCATCGATTGCGTTGTTCAACCTTGCCCTACGCCGGAAGCACTGCAAGGCCGACCGTGGACGCGGCGGCCCTGAGGGCGGCGTCATGGCTGCAGAGCGTCGCGCCTTCCCTGGTCGCAAGCTCGAGGTACGCGGCATCGTACGCCGTAAGATCGTGTTCCCTGGCGAGGAAGAAAACGGCTGGAATGACTTCGTGGATGGGTCGGCCATCGTCGGCGATCCTCAGACGGCGCAACAGTTCCATGGCCCTGAACGCCTGAGCTTCATCCAGCCTCCCCCGTTTCGCGCTGGCCCACAGTATGTTCGCCATCTCGTACCAGAAGAGGTCCGGGACGACGACCCCGCCCGACCCTAATATGGCTTTCGCGGTCTGGGCTTCCTCATCGGGCAGGAAGAGGCTCGCCGTGATGCTCGCGTCCATCACGTATCTCACCGGCGCCCTGCCTCTTTTAGTTCCGCGACGGAAGGACCCGGCCGGGCCGCCGCGCGGATGACGTCGAACTCGGCGATCAGTGAGGAGAGCTCAGCTCCGCGATCGCCCATGGAAAGAATCCGGGCCACCGCTTCCCCTCTCCGCGTAACTATGATCTCCGTACCGCCCCTTGCCGCCTCGATGAGCTCGGAAAAGTGCGTCTTTGCTTCGAATGCTCCGACTTCCATGGTCTTGTTCATGTAAACCAGTTTAATCAACCAGTTCACAAAAAGCAAGAACATCCATCAGGGACAGACCCCATCGAAGCATGCATCTCGACGTTCACTGCCACCACATCTGGTATTCTTGGATATGAACCACCTCTTTAGGCGGTATCGAAAATGTACAGATGCAAGCTTCGATGAACTAATTTCAAGTTGCGGTCGATACCGGTATCCGCCAGGCATTGGATCGAGACCGACCCTTCGGATGACCATTTCATCAATCTTGCCGTTTCCGAACCCTCGGTGAAACTTATCAGCGGAGATCACCATATCCTGGACAAGCGGGAGGTCCTACCCTGCCCCATCCTGACGGTCCGGGAGTGCATCGAATTGTCGTATATCGGTGACTAGTCCTGGGCAATGCCATCAAGATTGGACAGGCAAGCGGCTATGGTACCTGAAATGGACTCGAGCTCCTCGATCATCAGTCGCTCTCGCTCGCCTTCAGTTGTCTTGCTCTCTTTTATCATGTGAGCAGCCAGCACGTGCAAGCGATCATGGTTCTTCTGGAGCTTGTCGATATCGATGC
>CAZKJA010000550.1:0-2037 GCA_964552925.1 uncultured Treponemataceae bacterium | reverse complement strand
GTATTTTTAAGCCGTAAATTATATCTAGTTCCTCGAAGCTTGTGTCTGAATGCCAGAAGGTACCGCTGATAGTATAACTTGCTGAATACCAATGCTTCCCATGGTGTCGAATGACTGCCAGCCACAAGCTTCGAGGAACTAATCAAGGCGTTTGTAGTGGGAAGGAGTGCGTCTTCAAAGCCGGCTCCTCGTATGGATTTTCCTGGTCCGTTGAAGGCAAAAAAAAACAGCACGGTTTCAGGCTGTGTATCCTTCGCTGTCAAGTTTTTTCGTCCGGAAGCGGATAGGCAGGAGGAGGGCCACGGGGACGGAATCCCCGTACTCAACAAGGTCATACGCGGGGACGGCTGGAGCGCCTGTCTCGGGGAGCCATACGCGGTAGGCGTACTCTACGGCCGTCAGGAGACCGGCGATCCCGCCAGGCGTACGGAAGCGCGCGAAGGTACCGCCGGACACGAGGGTGGCATGGCTCGGGAAGGAAGGTACCTCCGGCCCGGCCGGAACGCCCCTGAAGGAGCTTGTCGCCCTCAGATCCTCCCCTCGGCGGACGATATCCATGAGCCCCGCGCCAGGCGCCTGTCCGGACTCGATGCTGGCGATGTACATGTCCCTGGCTTCCAGGCGCGACGGAGGGCCGGGGGGAGTCCCGAGCAGGGCCTCCACGTAGTCCCGTTCGATACGCGTCCGGGCTACCCGGCGGGGGAAGGTCCCAGCCTTTCGCGCCTCCGATGGGAGCATGCCAAAACAGCGCCTGAAGGCGCGGGAGAAGGAGTCCGGGGCCTCGAATCCGAAGTTCAGGGCAACCGTAGTGAGACTGCGCTCCCCGCCGATTACCTCCTCCGCCGCCGAGGCGATACGGCGGCGCATAAGGTAGCCGTAGGGCGAGTGGCCGGTGGCCTGCGCGAAGAGCCGGGAGAAGTAGAACTGGGAATAACACGCCGCCCGGGCCATTTCCTCCACGCCGACGGGATCGCCCATCCGCTCCTCTACGAAGTCGACAGCCCTGAGCACCGATTCGACCGCCCGGTGATCGGCGCTCGTCCGGTCCGCTTCCCTCATTGCGCCTCGTCCGGCGGTACCAGCGGAATGTAGTACTCGAGCTCGGATTCGCCCAGCTTGTCCATGCCCTTGAAGCGCTCGTCGTAGCGCTCGAAGGAGAAGGACTCGTCGGCCTTGCGCCCGAGGCCCGGCACTATCTCGGAATACAGCCTTCCCATCCAGTCGCCGCGGATCTCGTCGCCGCGGACCGTAACGACGGCGTACTGCATCGGAGGCAGGATCTTCGCGGCGCATGCGACGGGAAGGCTCTCGAGTCCGAGCACCTCCAGTCCGACGAAAACCTCGTAGCATCCGGTCTTCTCGGTCTCCGGCGCTGCTATATGGAGTTCGTATCCCACCGTGGCCGCGTCCGCGCGTCCGGCGATCGCGTCCGGGGAGGATTCCATGAAGGCGAAGAAGCGCTTCCATAGCGACCCGATCGCGTTCTCCTCGTCCCAGGCAGAGGCCTGGGCGAAAGGATCGCCGAAGAAGCCCATTCCGACTAGAAAGATCCTTCCTCTGGCCTCGATACGTACATCCATTGCCGCCCCCCCGCCACTATCCAAGTCCCGGAATCCGCTGTCAAGGCGTAGATGGCAGGAGAAGAAAGGAGGGCAGGAATAGTCGGTTCGCAAGTACAGTCAGCCCCGGAAGGGGCACTCCAGGGCAATCCTCGTCGAGCGTCGGGGACGTCGCGCCGGCATAATGTGGGGCGTCAACGATAATCAAGGAGGTTGAAGGATGAAGAAGATCGAAGTGCGGCCGATAGGCCGCGTGGCCGTCGACGAGGCTGCCGGGAAGTACGTTCTGGAGATCGACCTGGAATACCGGGAAGGCCTCCTTTCCCTGGAAGCCTTCGGCAGGGTCCAGGTGCTGTGGTGGGCCCACGGGATGGACGAGCCTGGGCTGCGCTCCACCCTCTCGTGCGAACTCCCCTACGCTCCGGGGACCCGGGCCGGGGTATTCGCCTGCCGTGCCGAGTACCGCCCCAACCCGATC
>CAZKJA010000549.1:0-2044 GCA_964552925.1 uncultured Treponemataceae bacterium | reverse complement strand
TCCCTGGACATTCGGTTAAGAGGGGGCGATGAAGAGTATCGGCTATGCAGGCCATACCCAGCGGAGGGCGGGACGGTTTTATGATTTCCGGCTCCCGCCCGCCCTGGCGATTTTCTTACTTTGCCTTTTCGAGGTTCCCGTCGACCGCTTTCCAGTCCACGACGTTCCAGAAGGCGGCGATATAGTCGGGGCGCCGGTTCTGGTACTTCAGATAGTACGCGTGCTCCCACACGTCCAACCCGAGGATCGGGACGAGGCCGCGGGAAAGGGGCGAATCCTGGTTGGGCAAGCCGAGTATGCTTAGCTTCTTGCCCGCGCCCGCGCATAGCCACGCCCAGCCGCTTCCGAACAGGTTGGCCGCCGCCGTACCGAATTGCTCCTTGAAGGCGGCGAAGGAGCCGAAATCGCCTTCGATAGCGCGCGCCAGGGCGCCTTTCGGATCGCCTCCCCCCGAAGAGGACAGCGTCCGCCAGAAAAAGCTATGGTTGTGGTGGCCGCCGCCGTGGTTCCGCACCGCGCCGCGGACCGCTTCCGGTACCGAGTCGAGCGATACAAGTAATTCCTCGAGCGTCTTGCCTTGCAAGGCCGGCGCCTGCTCCAGCGCGGCGTTCAGCTTGGCGACGTAGGTCCCGTGGTGCTTGTCGTGGTGGATCTCCATGGTCTTGGCGTCGATATGCGGTTCGAGGGCATCGAAAGGATACGGTAATGAGTCGAGAACGAATGGCATAGTACCTCCCTGCAAGTTGTAGCTTGCTTTGCATATATCATACTGATTCAGTAATATATATGACAATGCCATTCGTCCATATTGGCCGCATGCGGGAAGGCTTGCCCTTTCATGCCTTGCTTGAACCTAAACGAGTACCTGTATCTCGGTAATGTACTTCTTCGGGCTCCTCGGAAGGATCATGCCGGGGCCTTTGAGATAGAACTCGCGCGACGGCGTCTTCGCCTTCAAGCCCCTGTCGTTCAGGTAGTCGAACAGCGTCTTGTACGCCTCGCCTATTCCCTCGTAGGGACCGCGGTAGACGATGCTCACGCCCTTGCCACCGGGAAGCACGCGGCAGCTCGCGCCCGGTACCGTCACGGCTTTTGTGAGCGCGACGCATGCCTCGATGTCGGCGTCGCCCTCGTCATGATCGACCGAGTGGTATAGGCAGAACGGCGCGCCGCTTACGTAGCGTCCCGCGCCTTTGTACAGCATCCCGAACTTTACGCCGCACTCGTCATACCTGCCCCGGTATCTGATACCCAGTATAGTGAGCGCCGGTAGTTCCGACTCCGTGATCTTCATGTTTTCCTGCATAGTGTTCCCCTTCTGTGATTCAATAAAAAAACTGATGCTGTTGCGTATGCGCCGCCGTTCGGCGATTTCGCCTTCCACGAGTTCCAGCCTCCGCTCGAAAAAACTCACAAGATCGGCGTCGTCCGCGCACGAGTCGAGAATGCCCTTCATGTCCTTCAGGGAAAACCCAAGTTCGCGCAACAGGGAAACCGCGCTTGCCCTGGAGAATGACGCGTCGCCGTAAAAGCGGTAGCCCGTGACCGCGTCGATTTTCTCCGGAACCAGCAAGCCTTCCTCGTGATATATCCTGAGCGCCTTGACCGAAAGCCTCGTCGCGGTGGAAAACTCGCCGATCGTCAGCATGTCACGCTCCCGTCATTGCGATATACGTTTTCTTAAGTTCAGTATAGAACGCTTTCTCGCGTTCGTAGAGCGTTTGCGCGATTTTCTCAAGCTTGGCGTATTCTTCCGCGCGTTTGCCGGTATCCATTCCCTTGATCACAGGCGATAGGTCGCGGAACGCCGACGACAGCCGATGCCAGGAAGCGATGCATTCATCGAGGTACGCGATAAGAGCGGATGCCTCGTCGGCGAAGGAGCTCTTTTCCGCGGCGAACATGAGGAAGTCGCGGTAGGGCATCCGGAACGAGGCGCCCCCGGTACCGTGTTCCTCGATGTTCCCTGCCATGTAACCGAACACCGCCGGGAGGAGGAATTTCTGCCGCGAGTACGATTCGATCGACGCGAGATCCGCGCCGT
>CAZKJA010000548.1:0-2049 GCA_964552925.1 uncultured Treponemataceae bacterium | reverse complement strand
CCCGGTCAAAGGTGTGATGCATCGAGGAACATCATAGACAATGATGCCTGGTAGGTCGAGGGTATACCCCACACTAATGCCGCATCCAAGATCTCCACACCAGATTCGAAATTTTAACGGGCGTTGTCACGGACGATCGCCAAGGCCCTGCTTTATCTTGCATACGGAAGTTCTGGATGGTCCTGCGGGTGATTCCAAGCATGGAGCAAGCGGCGGCGAGTTGCCTGTCCTATAAGCGTTTGAGAACATATTCGATTTATGGAAAAAACCAATGCTTCGGCCAGAACCGAAGCAAGAGCACAAGGCATTCGATAGTATCGACAATAAAGGAGATACTACGATGATCACCTGTTTCATTCGTTACGAGATTGACCCCTACAGGGTTGATGATTTCATATCCTACGCTCAAAACTGGGGACAATCCATTCCTCGTTGCGGCGCCGACCTCGTCGGGTACTTTGCGCCCCACGAGGGCTCAAGTACGACGGCCTACGGGGTCTATCATATCGAGAGCCTTACGGCGTATGAGGCTTATCGGGCGAGGTTGAGGGAGGACCTCCTGGGTCGCGAGAATTACACGATGGCTCAGCGGGAAAAATTCATCCTGAAAGAGGAAAGGGCCTTTTTTCGCCTGGTATCGCTTCCGCATTCGCCCTTGGTACGCTCATGATAATAGTCATCTTTGAGGTCTGGCCATCGACGGAAGGGGAGTCTGAATACATGCGCCTGGCAGGTACTCTGCTCCCCGAGGTGAAACAGGTTCCAGGCTTCCTTTCGATCGAGAGATTTCGCAGCCTTCAGGACCCACGCAAAATTCTCTCCTTGTCGACTTGGCGGGATGAAGAGAGCGTCACATCCTGGCGAAACGGTTCCGCTCATCGGGAGGCGCAGACGGCGGGGCGTACTGGCGTCTTCACTGATTACCGATTGCGGGTGGCGAAGGTTTCAAGGGACTACGGGTTAAACGAACGGGCACAAGCCCCCAAGGATAGCCGTAAAGTTCATTCCAAGTGATCAAGGAAGCGTGTTCCCCGGTCGGTTAAAATTACCGCCCGGGAGTCCGGCTCTCTTCTGGCGTACTTGAGGCGGAATAGATGCTCCAGAAATGCCGCTCCCAACGCCCCTCCCAAATGGGGGCGCCGTTCGCTCCAATCAAGGCAGGATCGGCATAGAGGTCGATGCCCGGTGGCAAAGGCAGCTATGTCCACATGAATCCGGTCACACCACGACCTGCCCGCAGCCGTAAGGATCAACGCTCCTTGCTCGTCCAGTATAAATCGCTCTTCCCGGCATCGGTCCAGAAAATGGACGGCAAGTTCCCCGGCCAGATGGTCGTAACAAACTCGGGATTTGCGCAACCGGGCGTCATTCGGTCCATGGCTGGCCTTGCGGCCTATTCGAGGCGGAGAAACCACCATCAAGATTTCGAGAAAGCCCGCAATTTCCGCGTTCCTGATCCGGAAATACCGATGGCGTCCCTGCTTCTCGAGGATCAGGAGGCCACCAGAAATCAGTTTGCCCAGATGTTCGCTTGCCGTCGAGGGCGCAACGTGTCCCTCCAGCGCGAGTTCGGTAGCGGTGTATGCGCGTCCGTCCATCAGAACCGAAAGCATCGCTGCCCGGGTTGAATCACCAACAAGCGATGCGACCAAAGCCAGATCGGGGCCTTCATTCATCGCTTTAGACTACTTCATCAATCCGCTTCGATCAACTGCTGGTCCTGTCGGGAGATACCTTTGCGTGATGGAACGCGCTCCCGCAGGGGGTGGCGGGGCTTCGCCGCGAGCTGGCGAGCGGCAGACCCCCCGCCAATACTAAGCAACCGAACTAACGAGACAGCCCTATGGCCGAACGCGTTTTCTATCTCGAGGAAACAATGAAGCTTCCTTCACGTTCGTCAGCCCGAGGATCTTCTGGGTCAGGCGCTCGCAGCCGATCGCGAAGCCACCGTGCGGAGGGCAGCCGTACTTGAACACGTTCAGGTAGTCGGTCAGGTCCTCAGCCTTGAGGCCGAACTTCGGGAGCACGTCGAGGAGGGCCCGGTACTCG
>CAZKJA010000547.1:0-2055 GCA_964552925.1 uncultured Treponemataceae bacterium | reverse complement strand
TGGCTGTAGCCGATCTGGCATTTACGGCGGGCGGCCGTACTACGTTCGAGCTGGCATCTCTCGGCGTTCCGACAGTAGTCATTGCACAAAATGCGCGGGAGCTTACGCATTTCTTTGCCAGCCCGGAATTTGGATTTGTGAACCTTGGTCTAGGGGTAGAATTGAAGGCCGGCGCTATTCGGTCCGCCTTCGAGACCATCGCCGGGAATGTCGCCGTGCGCGAGGAGATGAGGGATCTGATGCTCTCGGTCGATCTTCGTTCGGCGAAGAAAAACGTGATGCGACTAATCGAGGGCATCCTTGAGGAAGACCGATGAACATTGTTGAAATTATCTCCGACGCTTCACCAGACCCTTCTGGGCCAAGCATGCCATACGTGATCGCCGAAGCCGGCGTCAACCATGAAGGTAAAATGGATCTCGCCAAGAGGCTCATAGCAGAGGCTCGGGAAGGCGGAGCCGACGCTATCAAGTTCCAGACTTACCGGGCAGGAACGATTGCGTCGAAGCAATCGCCCTCCTATTGGGACTTGAGCAAGGAACCGACGACAAGCCAGTACCAACTCTTCAAGAAATACGACAAATTCTGGAAGAAGGAATTCGAGGAACTAAAGACGGTGTGCGATGCCGGTGGTATCGAGTTCATGAGTACCCCGTTCGATACCGAATCGGCGACTTTCCTCGCCGACCTTATGCCCCTCTTCAAGATTTCGTCGTCCGATATTACCAACAAGCCATTCATCGAGTTCATGTGCGATTTCAATAAACCCATTCTGCTTTCGGCTGGTGCTTCCGAAGTATGGGAAATAGCCAGGGCTGTGTCCTGGATCGAGGGCAAAGGCAATGCTTTGGGCTTGATGCATTGCGTGCTCAATTACCCGACTGCGGACGAAAACGCCAACCTTGGCATGATATTGGATATGAAGCGCCGATTCCCTGGCCACGTGATAGGGTACTCCGATCATACTTTGCCGCGCGATATGAAAGTACTCGAACTTGCGGTCTTGCTGGGCGCCCGCATACTTGAGAAGCACTTCACCTTTGACAAGAACCTCCCGGGTAACGACCACTACCACGCGATGGATCGTGATGATCTCCGGAAGTTCCGCGTCACGATGGAAAGGGATTTCACCGTCGTGGGCTCGGTTGTTAAAAAAGCGCTAGCTTCCGAATCCCCCGCACGGGCCAATGCCCGGAGAAGCCTGGTTTCTTCCAGGGCAATACCGGCTGGAACGGTAATCTCCGCGGCGGATCTAACGTGGAAGCGTCCTGCTAGCGGTATCAGTCCGGCCGAGATAGAAACGGTGATAGGGATGAAGGCCGTTCTGGATATACCGGAGGATACCCCCCTGACGTGGGGTTCCATTCAATGAGCGATGGTCACTATGTCCTGCTCACGGGAGCCCGTGATAACGCGGGTGATCACCTTATTCGGAAAAGGGCGGTCGCCCTCTTACGCAAGGCCCGTCCCGATAGGCGCATAGTCGAATTCGATAGATCCATCAAACTCGAAGGAAGCGCGCTCGAAGCGGTCAACGCTTCCGCGGCCTTGCTCCTCACGGGAGGGCCCGGTATCCGAAGCGACATGTACCCGGGTACCTATCATCTCTCTTCCACGTTGGACGCGATCAAGGTGCCAATCCTGACCTACGGCTGCGGATGGAAATCATTGGCCGGTACGACGCGAGAAGCCAGGAAGTATCGATTTTCGGAGCCATCCGGAAGATTGCTGGATAAAATCAGGGAGACGGGCATCGAGTCGAGCGTCAGGGATTATCAGACGGTAAGGGTACTCGCGCAGGCCGGGTACAACACTTTTGCGATGACCGGTTGTCCCGCATACTATCCTGAAGATGGCTCCGCATTCGCGGACACGTCTTTCGTTGCGTCCGAAGGCCGTATACAAACCATTATTTTTTCCACGGGGATTGGCCACATACATAGTAGAAGCTTGGCGGCGCAGGCTCGGGAATTGCTCCTGTCGATCAAGGGACGCTGGCCACTGGCTCGAATCTCGGCGGCCTTCCACCACGGAGTGGATGCAGAGTCGGCGGCC
>CAZKJA010000546.1:0-2076 GCA_964552925.1 uncultured Treponemataceae bacterium | reverse complement strand
TTTTTGTAGTTTTCGGTGCCCATGTTTTTCTCGACCATGGCCCATACCGGCTTGACCGCGTCCTGGAACTTTTGAAGCTCCGCGGTGGTCGGCACGTACACCTTCACGCCGGAATCGACGATGGTCTTGAGGAACGCATCGGCGAACACCTGGGTTTTCTCGCGCCCCTTGTTCTGGGCCTCGATCATCACGTCCCGTACCAGCTGCTGGTCCTTCTCCGAGAGCTTCGCCCAGAAGACGGGGCTTGCCGCGGGAATTGTGGCGGTATAGTTGTGGTTGGTCATCGTCATGAACGGCTGCAGCTCGTAAATCTTGGAGGAGACGATGTTCGAGACGGGATTCTCCTGTCCGTCCACCATCTTCTGCTGCAGCGCGGTGTACAGCTCGGAATAGGCGACCGGCGTCACGGCCGCGCCGAGGGCCTTCCACGCCGCCATCTGGATGTCGTCGACCATTGTGCGCAGCTTGATCCCCTTCATGTTGGCGGGGGTCCTGACCTCGTGGGAGGAGTTGGTCAGTTCACGGAAGCCGATGTCGAAGTACGCCAAGGGGATGACGCTTGTGTCCGTCTGCGCTTTCTGCTTCCAGCTCGCGCCGATCTCGGAATCGAGCACGGCATAGACTGTGTCGAAGTCGAAATAGAGGTAGGGCATATTCAGTCCGGCGAAGGCGTTGCTATAGTCCGACCAGGCGCCGTTGTTGAGGATGCCTATATCGAACGCGCCGTTCTTGAGGCCGCCGATGTACTCTTCGGAAGAGGAAGCCAGCTGACCGCCCGGGAAGACCTGAGCGGTGATGCGGCCGTTCGTCCGCGCCGCGATCTCCTTCACGAAGTAATTCGCGCTGACGCCCAGCGCGGTGGTGCCTTCATCCTTGAACTCCACCGCTGAAGAGGATGAGGCGATACGGACCACGATCTTCTCGGCGGGCGCGGCAGAAGAAGCGGCGCCTTGCGTGGTCTTGCCGCCGCACGCCAAGAGGGAAAGTGCCATGGCCAAGGAGGGAATACTGGCGACAACGCGTTTTATGCTTTTTTTCATGCGTGTTTCTCCTTTCAAATTTGGGAAGTGTTCATTCGACTCTCTATGTTTTATCCGTGGTCCATGGATATGTCCAATTACTAATTGGCGCGGATCGATTACTTTTGACTATGCATTCAATCGAAGTCCCAACGGGAACAAACGCAATTGGAGACTTGACAAAATCCTTGCTGATAATTACATTATATTGACTTGAACGTGTTCAAGTCATGTTTAATCCCAGGAGCGATAATGGTGGATGATATCAGGGAGCGTCTTGTCTCGGCGGCGGAACGTCTGCTCCGCTCCGGGCGCAAGGCTGACAGCCTGACGACACGGGAGATAGCCGCGGAGGCCGGCGCGAGCGCGGGCCTCGTCAATTACCATTTCGATTCCAAGGACGCCCTCGTAGCCGCCGCCGCCGACAGGATATTCAAGGCTTTCGCACCGCGTTGGGAGCGGGTGGCCGAGGCCGCACGCCTTGCCGCCGACCACGCAGCGGAATCGGGTTCCGACTCGGTCTGCCCCGAGCGGGCCGCGCTGGAGGCCGGCAAGGCCGAACTGTCCGCGTTGCTCAAGGACATGGCTGACGTCGTCGAGGCGACAGAGTCGAACAGCGAATTCCTGGTGCGCCGCGAATTGCTCGATGGCGAACTGGAATCCTCCCGCGTCCTCGCGTCGACGCTGCGAACCTTGCTACCCAAGGGAACCGACGAGCGGACGGTGCGATGGGCGGCCTTCTTCATCGCGGCCCCGCTCCAGCTCCTTTTTCTGCGCCGCGCGACCCTCGAGTCCTGGACGGGTACCGACCTCAAGGACCGCGGGGAGCGGGACGCGGTCTTCGATCTCCTGATTGATGGAATATTGGCCTCGGTCGCCGCAAAGTCGGGACCGGCTGGTATATAGAAACGACGAGGCGGGCAGGCCGTCGGGACAGCGCGCAACGCGGGTCCGGGCTGTCCGCAAGGAGGGATCATGGAACCTTTTTCTATCTTCGACTCGCGTAACGGCGCCTTCTTCCGCCGGGCGCGGAGGGTCGCTCTCGGCCGGGCGCTGT
>CAZKJA010000545.1:0-2097 GCA_964552925.1 uncultured Treponemataceae bacterium | reverse complement strand
AAGACCTGATACGGCAGATCGGCCAAGGCACTTACCTCGGGCGGATCCTGGGCAACGGCGCGGAGATAACAGGACGCCTGCTTGGTGTCCGCAGGGTGCCGGTTATAAAACGCCAGGCGATTCCCGGTTACGATCCTCGCGGCGTCAAGGGCAACGGCGTTACCTATATCACCTCGCCGATGGGCGCCGACCATACCGCCGGCAACGCTTTCGAGACGCTCAAGACCATCGATCCGCTGAAAGCCGACGGGCAGGTGGCGAGCTCGCGCAAGCTGCAGATCCGCGCCGCGCTCCTCGACACCCTCGGCGTATGCCTGTTCGTGCGGCCGCCTTTCCTGAAACGGCCCGAGATGTTCGGAAAGTTGCTCGAAGGCCGGTATGGCTGGCAGATGACGGTTTCCGACATCATCGCCTTGGCGTGGGACACTATTTCTACAGAGCGCGAATTCAACAAACAAGCAGGCGTCTCCGAAGAGTTCTACCCTATACCGGAGTTCATGCGCGACGAACCCTTGCCGCCGTTCAACGCAGTATTCGACGTTCCCATGGACGAGATGAGAAACATGTGGACCGGCTTCGAGCCGGCCAGCCTGACAACCCTGTAGGAGTGGGAAATGGAACTGCAAGACAAGGTGGTCATCGTAACCGGCGCGGGTCTCGGGCTGGGCTTGGCTATCACCGGGAAAGTATTCGATGAGGGTGCCAAGGTGGCGCTCTGGGACATGAACCTCGAATCGGTGGAGAAAGCCGCGAAGGAGCTCGACCCGAGCGGCAAGAGATCGCTCGCCCTCAAGGTCAACGTGACGGTCGAGGCGGAAATCCTGGACGCGGTCGCGAAGACGGTAGAGAAGTTCGGCCGCATCGACGCACTCGTCAACAACGCCGGTATTTCCCGCCACGCGACGCTGGAGGACATGACGCTCGAGATGTTCGAACTGGTTCTCAAGGTTGACCTTACGGGGCCATTCCTGTGCTGCAAGTCAGTGGTTCCTGTCATGCGCAAGCAGAAATTCGGCAAGATAGTGAACATAGCATCGCTTGGAGGCAGGACCGGACGGCCGGGCGTCGGCGTCAACTACGCCGCGGCCAAGGGCGGGCTTATCGGCGTCACTAAATTGCTGGCGAAAGAGCTTGGTCCGGACAATATCTATGTAAACGCAATTTGCCCCGGCCCGATCCTGACCGACCAGACCAAGCAGTACCCGCCCGAGGTGTACGCTTCCTGGAATGCCGGGCGGGCGGTACCGAAAGACGGGTTGCCCGAGGATATCGGGGACGCGGTAATTTTCCTGGCTTCGAATCGATCCGACTGGATTACCGGGATAAGCCTGGATGTAAACGGTGGAATCTTTATCGGCTGATGCCGGAACACGGAAGGAGCATATAGTATGGGTGGTTTGAAAGTAGTGGACATCAACAAGGTCGTGCCGGAGAGGAAAGATCCCCCCCGCGCTTCATGGATATTGATTTCCGAAAAGACCGTGGGGTCGCAGAACCTTGCGCTCGGCGTCAACGAGACCGAACCCGGATCGATGGTGCCTGAGCATATCCACGAGTCCGAAGAAGAGGTGATGTTGTTCCTCGAGGGTACTGGCAAGTTCATAACGGCTGACCAGGAGATAGACCTCAAGCCGGGGATTTGCGTGTACAACCCGCCCGGAGCCAAGCACCAGATCGTAAACACGGGAACGACGAAACTCAAGTTCGTATGGGTGTACGCACCCCAGCTCAAGAGTCACAGGCTCTAACCAGTAGAAAGGAGCTATGAATGTCTGAATGGAATTTCCCCAACGAAGGCCACATGGACAAGCCGTCCAAGATTTATTTCCAGAACATGACAAAGTTCGACGTTGACGAACGGCTCAAGACGAGCGACGTGATCATCATCCCGATCGGTTCCACCGAGAACCACGGCGATGCCGGTCCCTTCGGCGAGGATACTTTCATAGTAACGCGCATCGCCGAGATGGTCGCTCAGAAAGTCGGCTGCACAGTCGCGATGCCGATGTGGTACGGTTCACACCCATTCCACCATATCGGGCAACCGGGAACCGTGCCTCTCCCCGACAACGTATTCATGGACCACCTCCGCGCGAT
>CAZKJA010000544.1:0-2100 GCA_964552925.1 uncultured Treponemataceae bacterium | reverse complement strand
CGCGGCGGCCCCCTCCCAGAAGGAAGTCCTTTCGGGGCTCGTGGCCGCGTCCGGGATCGACTGGAATCGAGTGCACGCCTTCCATATGGATGAATACGTGGGCTTGCCGGCGGGCGACCCTCGGCGATTCGGGGAGTTCCTCAAGGAGGCCATCTTCTCCCGCGCGCCGTTCGGAAGGGTCGAGTACCTGGCGCGCTCCTCGATATCCTCGGGCGCGGAGGCAGACGCGGAGGCCGACCGGTACGCGGCGCTGCTGTCGGAGGCGCCTATAGACATCGTCTGCCTGGGCGTCGGCGAGAACGGGCACATAGCGTTCAACGACCCTGCGAACGCGGATTTTACCGATCCGAGAGCGGTCAAGGAGGTCGAACTCGACAATGAGTGCCGAATGCAGCAGGTGCACGAGCTATGCTTCGCCTCGCTCGAAGAGGTGCCAAGGACCGCGCTCACCCTGACCATTCCGACCCTCGTCTCTGGAGCGGAGCTTTTCTGCGTGGTGCCGGGGCCGACGAAGGCCGCCGCCGTGCTTGGCATGCTGGAAGGCCCCGTCTCCCCGGCCTGCCCGGCGACAGCGTTGCGCGCCCACGGTGCCTGCGCGCTCTACCTCGACGCCCGTTCGGCGGGGAGCCTGCGATGAACCCTGACAGCACGCTCGAATCGACCCGTATCCTCATACGCAACGGCACTCTCGTCACGCCGAGCATCGTCATCAAAGGCGGCGGACTCCTGGTGCAGGGAGGCAGGATAGCGGCATTGTTCGCAGGGGAGGCCGAGACGAGGCGCTGGCTGGAATCCAACGGCGGGACAGCCACCGTTGTCGACGCCGGCGGCGACTACCTGGTCCCCGGCTTCATCGACCTCCACTGCCACGGCGGCGGGGGAGACGACTTCATGGACGGCGATCCTGAAGGCATAGTACGCGCGGCGCGCTCTCACCTCCAGCACGGGACCACATCGATACTGCCGACGACGCTGGCCAGCTCCCGCAAGGCGCTGGACATCGGCTTGGCCGCCTTCGCGAAGGCCAAGGACGCGCCCGGATGCCCCACGTTCCTTGGCCTGCACCTGGAAGGCCCCTACTTCGCTATAAGCCAGAAAGGCGCGCAGAATCCGGCGCACATACGCGACCCCGACCCCGATGAGTACCTGTCGATACTCGATTCGTCGGACGACATAGCCCGCTGGACGCTCGCCCCTGAACTCCCGGGCGCCCTGGACATGGCCGCCGAACTCGTACGGCGCGGCATACTTCCGGCGATAGGTCACAGCGACGCCACCTTCGACGAGACCTGCCTGGCCTACGACCACGGCTTCACCCTCGTCACGCACCTCTATTCGGCGATGTCGACGGTAAAACGCGTCGGAGGGTACAGGATTCCAGGCATACTCGAGGCGGCCTGGCTTCTCGACGGGCTGGCGGTCGAATTGATAGCCGACGGCAAGCACCTGCCGCCGCCCCTTCTCAGGCTGGCGCACAGGATCAAGACGCCCGCCGGAGCCTGCCTCGTCACCGACGCTATGCGGGCGGCGGGTCTCCCCGACGGCAGGTACCCGCTCGGTGGCCGGGACAGCGGGCAAGAGGCGCTCGTCAGGGACGGCGTAGCCTGGATAGCCGACGGCAGCGCATTCGCCGGCAGCGTGGCGACGGCCGAGAGGCTGCTGGCCACCGTGGTCCGCGACGCCGGACTGCCTCTGGTCGACGCTGTCGCGATGTGGAGTTCGACGCCCGCGAAGATCGCCGGGGTGCACGACCGAAAAGGCAGCCTCGCCGTCGGCAAGGACGCCGATATAGTCGCCTTGAGCCCCGGGTTCGACGTACGGCTCGTGCTGGCGATGGGTCGGATCGTACGCTCGGAGTACACAATTGAACCGCATTCCGTACGAAAAAATTGATTAGTTCATCGAAGCTTGTATCTGACATGCTTTTGACACCACGGGCTGGGGTATCAGGGTCCGGACCATACCATGAATTGTGGCGCTGGACCCCGAGATACAAGCTTCGATGAACTAAGGAAAGGATTGACAATGGCCCGAGAAGCCCTTCCGAAGTTTTCAAGCGAGAAAGCCCTCGAAGAGTTCATGTCCGAGCCGACGCCCGGG
>CAZKJA010000543.1:566-2118 GCA_964552925.1 uncultured Treponemataceae bacterium | reverse complement strand
CAAAATGCGTACCGCGGGATGCTGCGTTTTTCAGATATCCGTATCCAATGCAAGCGAGGCAACGATGTCCAGATTCATCGTCCGCAGGTTATTGAGCGTCATCCCGACGCTCTTCATTATCGTTACCCTGAGTTTCTTTCTAATCCGCCTTGCGCCCGGCGGGCCATTTTCCAGCGAGAAGAAACTACCGCCCGAGATCATGGCGAACATCATGCGCAAGTACCACATGGACGAGCCCCTGTTCAACCAGTACCTTCGGTACCTGAACGACGTCATCCATTTCGACCTTGGACCGTCGTACCGGTACAAGGACCAGACGGTCAACGACCTGATAGGCGCGGCCTTCCCGGTGTCGATCCTCCTTGGTACGATATCCTTGGGCATCGCCTTGACCCTGGGCACGCTCGCGGGAATCATCTCGGCGCTCAAACAGAATAAATGGCCAGATTACACGGCGATGTCAGTGGCGGTACTCGGCATTTCGGTACCGCTGTTCGTGATCGGGCCTATATTCATGCTGGTGTTCGCGCTAAAACTAAAAATCCTTCCCACTTCGGGCTGGATAACGAGCAGGGCGGGCTGGACCACAATCATAATGCCCGCGATGACCCTGATGCTCCCGTATTTCGCCTATATAGCCCGCATGTCCAGGGGCTCGATAATAGAAGTCCTGCGGTCCGACTACGTGCGTACCGCCAGGGCCAAGGGTCTCAAGGAATCCGTCGTGATACGCAAGCACGTGCTCAAGGGCGCGATGCTGCCGATAGTCACCTACCTCGGACCGGCCTTCTCCGGAATCATCACCGGTTCGGTCGTAGTCGAGTCGATTTTCGTCATACCGGGGATCGGCAGGATATTCATCCAGTCGGCGCTGAACCGCGACTATACGGTCATAATGGGGGACGTCATAGTGTATTCGATCATTCTGATCGCCGCCAACTTCATCGTGGACATCGTATACAGCCTCCTCGACCCGCGGATCGCGTACAAGTAAGGAGCCCCGACAATGCCGATACTCGACAGAAAAAACGACAAAGCCGTCAACGAGTTCAACCAATACGTCAAGCCGGTGTCGCTGTGGGCCGACGCCTGGAAGCGCCTCAGACGCAACCGCATGGCCGTGATAGGCATGTGGGTAGTCGGAGTCTACATGGCGGTGACCTTCGGCGCCGCTTTGTTGCCCTTCTATAGCTACACCGATCAGGAAATGCTCCATATCAACCTCCCGCCGTCGCTGAAACCCGCCGGCGTCGTCGCGTTGGGAAAGCTTGAAAACCGCAGGCTCGACCTGGAAGGAGCGATCAGGAAAAGCGACAGGGTGGACCTGAAACAGGACCTTGAGCGCATAGAAGCCGAAGTTTCCCAGCTGAAGAACGAGATCTCCATAAACCCGAAACACAAGCGCGTCTACGTATTCGGCACCGATTACCTGGGCAGGGACATGTTGGCGCGGACGATATACGGCGGCCAGATATCGATAATGATAGGACTCATAGGTACGCTGACCGCGGCGATGATAGGCATCGTGCTCGGATCGCTGGGCGGATATGTC
>CAZKJA010000543.1:0-556 GCA_964552925.1 uncultured Treponemataceae bacterium | reverse complement strand
TAATGTACAGCCTTCCGTACATGCTCGTCGTCATCATAATAATGTCGATGCTTCCCACCGGGACCAACAGCATCTTCGTCCTGTACCTCGCGATTGCGATGATATCCTGGCTGACGATATCCCGGGTAGTCCGTGGCCAGGTGATAAGCCTCAAGAATTCGGAGTTCGTGGAGGCCGCGCGTTCGATGGGCGCCAGTTCGGGACGCATAATCTTCAGGCACCTGTTGCCAAATTCGCTCGGCATAATAATCATCTACTCCACGCTGCAATTCCCAAGCTTCATAATGAGCGAGAGTTTCCTGTCGTTCCTCGGGCTGGGCGTGTCAGCTCCAAGGGCGTCATGGGGCACGCTCGTCAGCGAAGGCGTGCAGGGAATGCAACTGTACCCGTGGCGCCTTCTCGTGCCGGCGATCGCGATGACAGTATTCCTCTTCGCGATGAATTTCCTGGGAGACGGCCTGCGCGACGCCCTCGATCCCCAAAGCAAGAACAGAAATTAAGGAGACCATCGAATGACCGATGACGTCATACTCCAGGTCAAGGACCTGAAGGCATA
>CAZKJA010000542.1:220-2132 GCA_964552925.1 uncultured Treponemataceae bacterium | reverse complement strand
CGACGGAGGAGACTTCCTTGTCGAGGAGGATGAGCCTTGGGTCAAGAAGATTCGATAGTAACATAGCCGGTCCTTCCATGCGGAGGAATAACGGTCATTGCACCCCGCATGCAATAATTATTACAAATATCGCTTCGCATTTCAAGCTGTTCAATGTCATTTAATGACTTTTAATAGCATTTTACGCATCATCAATGAAAATTTGGATACATTAGCTGACGGACGCGACGCTGACTGGCGTTCTTGCGGAACGTACGGCATATCGTTATCCTGTGCCAGCGTCGGGGAGGCTCGAATGGGCAAGAAACTGAAGATCAGCTCGGAAACCGGACGCTTGCGCCGGGTAATCGTTCACACGCCAGGCGAAGAGGTAGAGGCCATGCGCCCGGGCCGGGCAGCCGAAGAACTGTACAACGACATAGTCCCCCTCGAGGTGGTCAGGAAGCAACACGCCGAGCTCAAAGGCTTTCTGGCCAAGGTCGCCGAAGTGATCGATCTCAGGGATGCCTTGACCGAAACGCTTGTCGATGCCGAAGCGCGGGACGAATTTTCAAGGCTGATATCGACGTACCACCATGCCGAGCACCGCTGTGAGGAGATCCGTGCGATGCCCCCGGCGGAGATCGCCAGGATCGCCATCGCCGGTCTTAGAGCCCGCCATGTCAGGCTCGCCGAATTCATCAAGGAGACCGAGTTCGACATCCCGCCCCTGCCCAACATGTTCTTCATGCGCGATGCCGCGATGGTTGTCAGGGACAAGTCGATATCATCGGCGATGCGTTTCCCGGTGCGCAGGGCGGAGGCCCTAATCAACCGCTTCGTCTTCGAGCATCACGTCGATTTTCAGGGAGGCGGATTGCTCATCGACGGACCGTCGCTCGTCCGCGAGACCTTCTCCCTCGAGGGCGGGGATTTCCAGGTCGTCAGGAACAACGTAGTCGTGATAGGCGTCTCTGAACGCACCAGCGCGGATGCCGTCGACGTTGCGGCGCGCGCAATGGCCGACGCCTTCGACGAACCGATCACGGTATTCGCCGTCGTCCTTCCCGTGGCCCGCGCGACCATACACTTGGACATGGCCTTCACCGTGATTGACCGCGACGCATGCCTCGTCTACGAACCGGTGATCCTCGGAAACCGTCGGGCGAGGACTGTGAGGATAGACGCCTCGCCTTCCAAGGAATCCCGCCTTTCAGAAGTCGAATCCCTGCTCAAAGGCCTCCAGTCATCCGGAATCGACCTCGAACCCGTACTGACCGGCGGCGCCGACCCCCTGCGCCAGGAACGCGAACAATGGATGTCGGGCGCCAACTCGTTTTGCTACGCCCCCGGCAAGATAATAGTGTATTCGTGCAACGTCCACACCCTCGAAGCCCTCTCAAAATCCGGCTTCGAGATCCGCTCCGCCAAGGACTACCTGTCCGGCACCCTCGACCCCCTAGCCCCCAACCGCATCGCCGTCGGCTTCGACGGCGTCGAGCTGGCCCGCGGAGGCGGCGGCGCCCGCTGCATGACCTGCCCGATAGAGCGAGATTGATAATTTAAAAGCAAGTGTTCAAATAAATGAGAATCCTGCTTTTGTATGAATAGCCAAGATCTTATTTCACCGCCAGCGGGAAATCCCTGATCGCATCGGGCAAGGTGGTGGTGGGTGACTGTTTGCCGCCGGTCAGTTCCTTGACCCGTTCCGATATATACAGATCGAGCATTTTGATGGTGATCTTTCCTTTGCCGGCGTAATCGGCTTTTCCGCTCAGGCCTTCTACAATGGCCTTGGTAAAGGCACCGTTGTTCCATTCGTCTTTTTCCAGAGAATACTGGAGGGCAGTGGACGACAAAAAGACGATGGCGCCGTTTTCCGCTTTTGCCGGCATCCTTATTATTCCGGGAAAATGATGGAACCACCGTTCTT
>CAZKJA010000542.1:0-210 GCA_964552925.1 uncultured Treponemataceae bacterium | reverse complement strand
CGCATGTCCGAGTGAATATTCCAGTCCAAACCTGTCAGTGATTCCGGTTATGAGTTGCCACCTGCCTGGACACTATTGACAGGATTCAGGTGGCAACTTTGGACTGGAATATTCATTTTGCTTTCGGAAGAGAGGTTTTAAAATAATCTTCCGAGTTGTCAAAGATCGGTTCGACTCTATTGTCTCGCAACATCAATGGTATAACCTTTG
>CAZKJA010000541.1:0-2171 GCA_964552925.1 uncultured Treponemataceae bacterium | reverse complement strand
CTGGCGGCTTCCGATTCCGCCTGAAGGTAATCCGAGCGCGCGATGACGCCGGCTTCTGCCTTGGCTTTGGCCAGGTTCAGGCGCAATAACGAGGCAGCTACGTCATCGGTCGCCGCGGCAACCGAGGCCTGGGCCTTGACGACAGCGTAAAAAGCCGCGTCGGCCTGCCCGGTAAGGTCCACTCTGAGCGCGCGCCACTCCTGCATGGCTGCCTCGACGGACAGCGCCGCGCTTTTAAGAAGAGCGGACTGCTTGCCGCCGTCGAAAACGGTCTGGCTCGCGCCGACCCGCAGGGAGGCTCCTACGCTGTCGGCGAGCGCGGCTTGGCTACCGTAGTCGAGGTTTCCGCTCGCGGAGGCCGAGACCGATGGCGCCCCGTCGTAGCGTTGCGCCTGCGCGGCCAACTCCGCGGAGTTGACCGCGAGCCGGGCTTTGGAGAGAGCGGCCGAGTTGGCCAACACGAGAGCTCTCGCGGTCTGTATATCGAGCGCGTCTTGGGCGGCTGCCGGTGCCGCGAAAAGCGCCGTGAAGATCATAACCAGCGCGAATATCAAGAAAGCCATACCGGCACGCGGGGCACGGCGGGCGCAGCGGGCACGGCAGACGAACAGGCAACGCGCGGGCAGGGCGGCAGGCAAGGCACGCACTCCCCGGGCATCCGCGATCCTATGCAACAGATTCATCACAGTCTCCTTATTCGTAACGCAGGGCGTCTATCGGGTAGAGATTGGCGGCTTTCCTCGCCGGGTAGAAGCCGAAAAATATGCCGACGGCGGCGGCAAAGCCCACGGACGCGGCGATGATGGCAGGATCGACGAGGGTCGGCATGCCCAGCATGTGTTCAAGCACCCATGACAGCCCGAGAGCAAGCAATATTCCTATTACTCCGCCCATCAGGCTCAGGATGACAGCCTCCGACAGGAACTGGAGGAGTATGTCCCGCTTGCGGGCGCCTACCGACATGCGAATGCCTATCTCGCGGGTGCGCTCGGTAACCGACACCAGCATGATGTTCATGATGCCGATGCCGCCGACGACAAGGGAAACGCCGGCAATCGCCGCGAGGAGGGTCGTCAGGGTTTTCGAAGTCTGGGATGCCGTGGCGATGATCTGGGCCTGGTTCATCACGTTGAAGTCGTCGTCGTCCGCACCGTCCAGGCGGTGGGCCTCGCGGAGTATCGTGGTCACCTCGGCCTGGGCCTCCTCCATCATGTCCTCCCGTACCGCGCTCATCTGTATGGAGCTGATGCTGGTGCTGTGCGTCAGGCGCTTGAGCGCGGTGTCCAGAGGCACCATCACCACGTCGTCCTGGTCGTTGCCCATGCCCGTCGAGCCCTTGCTCGAGAGCACGCCGACGATGGTGAACGGAGTCGAGCCGATGCGTACCCTCTGGCCTACCGGGTCCTCCCCGGAGAAGAGTTTTCCTGCCACGGTCGAACCGAGGACGGCGACCTTCGCACGGGCGTCCAGGTCGCGGTCGGTGAAGAACTCGCCGGAGTCGACAGACCAATCCTTTATGACGATATAGTCAGGCTCGAGACCGTAGACCGTGGTCGACCAATATCCCGTCCCGCCGACGACTTTGGACGACGACAGACGCACCTCCCCGCTGATCGCCGACAGGTAGCTTGCTTCAGTCCGCAGCTTCCGGACGTCGGACATCTCGAGGCGGTTGGCTTCCCTCGGGCCACGCGGCGGCATCACCATGATCAGGTTCGTGCCCATCGACGAAATCTGCTTTTGTATCTGTGCCTGCGATCCGGAGCCGACGGCTACCATGACGATCACCGAGCAGACGCCGATGATGATGCCGAGCGAGGTGAGGAAACTCCGCATCTTGTTGCGGAGGATGCTGCGCGCCGAGGCGCGCACGAGCTTGGCGAAGGTCACGGCGCCGCCCCCGCTACGGCGAAGCCGGCATGTTCGCGCTTCCATTCGACCAGGTCGTCGGCCGCCCGGCGTCGCCCGAGAACCGAGGCATCGGAGACGATTGCGCCGTCGCGCATCGTGATGATCCGCTTGCAGAACGCGGCGACTTCCGGTTCGTGGGTCACCATCACGATGGTCTTGCCGTGGTCGTTCAGGATCTGGAACAGGCTCATGATCTCGAGGGTCATCTCCGTATCGAGGTTGCCCGTCGGCTCGTCCGCGAGGATGAATGCCGGATCCTT
>CAZKJA010000540.1:0-2180 GCA_964552925.1 uncultured Treponemataceae bacterium | reverse complement strand
TTATCCGCGTAGTGTTCGGATAGCCGTCCCTACGCCACTGCCCTACCTCGACCCTTACCCGGTTGACAATATGCTTCTCATACTGTCCTGAGACGGCATCCACATCGATCAGGCTCTTCTGAGCCCCCTGACCGACAGGAACGGGCGGAATATCGGGAATGAAGGGACGACGACCCTTATTCCCGACGACGCGCTCGTAGTCGAGTTCCCCGGATTCATTGGTCGCATAGTACGAAGCGGGCTCTGTATAGGGGTTGTTGAGTATCGGGTTCGACGCAATGGTTTTAGCCATGTACTTGTGCTCCAAGGTAGTGCGATAGAACCGCCCCGACTCGTTTTTAAAAGACACCGACGGATTAGGTCGAGGAATGATCGCCTATATTATTACAGATTTTTGTGTAAGGGTAGTGTCGAATGTCGGGATGCGCGATGCCGTCTCCAACGAAGCAGATCGCCCGGTGAATTTCTGTAAAGCGATTTTCTTCGATACCGGGATGAGATGCGAGGCGAAGCCGGAATCGAGCCTTGAAGGTGTGCTATTTGCACATCGAAAGGCGCGATTCCGGCTTCAACGAAGCAGATCGCCCGGTATCGAAGAAAATCAAGCGGGGATGATGGCTTCGGTGGGACACACCGCGACGCACGAACCGCAATCGGTGCATTTGTCGGGGTCGATCCAGCGAAGGCCGTTCTTTTCGCTGATAGCCTCTACGGGACATTCTGACTCGCACGCGCCGCAGTTGACGCACGCGTCGGTAATCTTGTAAGCCATGGTTGCTCTCCTGGGTACTTTGATGTACGGTCATCTTACCATATCGCGCGTTTTGGGCGCAAGCTCGCCACGATCGTCTGCCTGTCGCTTGTTACCGCGCTATTGCCCGCAAGGGCGTCTATCATCCATACTGCCTGCGGGGGAGCCATGGGCGAACAGCTGATAGTAAAGAACCTTCCGTTCATCAAGATACTCCCGTCGTGGGCGCAGGAGCTTTCATACAAATATTGTTCCAAGACCGCCAACCTCTACATCATCCATGGCAACATCCGCGATTTCCTGCCGCACAAGATGAACGAGGGCGAGTTCAACTTCGTCAAGATCCAGGATTACATATCGGAGGTGATGTTCGGCAACAGGGACATCATAGTCTTCTGGGACCGCTCGAGCGGCGTGGGTTTCTGCAACCCCGAAATGAAGCGGGATTACATACGGAGCATGAGGGAGGCCATCCCGGACTCGAGCGACGAGGACTTGTTGTCGACCGATCCCGTGGTCGCGTTCAAGCTCCTGGAAAAATACTTCCTCATCAACGTCCCGCAAAAAAAGCGTATTGTGCTCATAATCGATTATGCCGAGACGATACTGCCAGCCTCCGACGTGGCAAAGCTCGACGACGGGGACAGGTACTGCTTCGTCACCATCAACCGCTGGTCCCACGATCCGGCGTTCACAAAGGGAGACGTATCGATAATACTCCTGTCGGAGAACCTCTCGGACCTCAACCCGAGGGTTGTCACGAGCCCTTCGACCATAAAGGTCGAGATCCCGATACCCGACGAGTCCGTCCGTTCCTCGTTCCTGACATTCCTCGAGACCAAAGGTACCCTGCTACTCGACAAGGGGCTGTCCCCCGAGGCGATCGGGGCGATCACGTCGGGCCTCAACCTCGTCAACCTTAACAGGCTGGCCGCCGAGAGCTGGCAGGAGGACAAGCCTATATCGATGGACTACCTGAAGGCCAAGAAGCGCGAGATCATCGAGGGCGAGGCCGGCGGCCTTCTCGAATTCCTTGAGACGGAGCACGACCTGTCATTCGTGTCCGGCCACGATTTCGTCAAGAAGCGCTTCCGCCACGCGGCCAGGGCTCTCAAGCAGGGGCGGCTCGACGTCCTCCCGATGGGCTACCTTATCGCGGGCCCGGTGGGCACCGGCAAGAGCTTCATGGTCACCGCGTTCGCCGGCGAGATCGGCGTGCCCATGGTCAACTTCAAGAACTTCCGCTCAAAGTGGCAGGGCGTCACCGAGTCGAACCTGGAAAAGGTGCTGAGCATACTCAAGGCCATGGCTCCGGTCGCGGTGATGATAGACGAGGCCGACGCCTTCCTCGGCGACCGCAACCAGGACGGCGATTCCGGTACCTCGAACCGAATCTTCGCGCAGTTGGCGAGCTTCATGGGGAACACCG
>CAZKJA010000539.1:0-2191 GCA_964552925.1 uncultured Treponemataceae bacterium | reverse complement strand
GTCGAGTCCGGCGAGACCTACCGAGTGCCCATGCAGTACTCGCCGCCCAATACCTGCATATATGGAACCATTTCCGTGCATGAGCTCGACACGATACGCCGTTCCGACCTCGAGCCTTTCCTTGGCTACATGGCCGAACACAGCCTCGTCCCCCAGGATGACATGTTCGGGTGGATAGTATACATCGGCCGGGAGGGCGGGACGTCCAGATACTACCTGAGTCTGAGGATAGCCGTCGCCTGAGATTCGGCCTTAGACCTCTCCCCAATGCGCAAGGAAAATCAAAAAAGACTCCGGAACTCAGGCTAGCATGCCGCGCATCGGAGGAACGCATGAGACTTCTCGACAAGGCGATACTGACCATGGCGGCTCCCGTATTCGCAGGGCATCTTCTTTCGTTCCTTTATGGCATCGCCGATACGGTGTTCGTCTCGATGATCGACAGGAATTCCACGGCCTTCGTTTCGGGCATAGGCCTTACGCTGCCGTTGAACTTGCTGGCGCTAGCCCTCGGCACGGGTCTTATGGCGGGCGGAGCCTCGCTGGTGGCGAGGGCGGCCGGAGCCGGGGACGCGGGGACTTTGGCGCGGGCGGGCAAGGCAAGCCTTTATCTCGGCCTCGCGTGCTCGGTTATGATGGGCATCGCGTTCGTGCTCGGCTCCGATCGGCTCATAAGCCTGCTGGCGGCTCCTTCCGTCGGCGAGGCGACAAAAGCGGCGGCGCGATCGTACCTGTCGTGGGTGGCGCCTGGATACGCTGTGCTCGCCCTCGAGCTGGCCATGCTCGGGCCGCTACTGGGCATAGGCAAGACCGTCGTCTACGGAAAAGCCATGGCCATAGGTACCATACTCAACATGGCGCTCGATCCGCTTTTTATATTCACCTTTGGCCTCGGCGTGGCAGGAGCGGCGATGGCGACGAGCCTGGCCACCGTCCTGGCCGCTGCTTACATAGCCGTGGAGCTGCGCAAGGAAGCGGACAGGTTCGGCCTCGGTCAGGTATCGGTAGCCAACGACGGCAAGATGAAGGACGTTAGGGCGGCGCGTGAGATAGCGCGGGTAGGCTTGCCCCAGGCCCTGTCCCTGCTCATCGTCAGCTTGTCGTTCATGACGCTCAACAGAATCATCGCCGGTTTCGGCGAGACAAGGCTCAACGCATGGATTCTCGTAGGCCGCTTCGAGGAATGTATTTTTATGATAGGGTACGCGATAGGCAACGCGTGCATGGTAATGGCCGGTACGTTCTGGGGAGCCGGAAACCGGGAAGAGCTTCTGGGCTTGATAGGCCGATGCATGAGAACGGCTCTGACCATATGCGCCTTGGTCATAATCCCCTACGCCCTGCTCTCCCCGATCCTGTTCCGCGCCTTTACGGGCAACACCGAGGTCATATCAGCGTGCGCGGCTCAAGTCAGGGCCATCTCCTGGGCAACGGCCGGCGTCGTCGTATCGCTTATCGCCGTATCGGGCCTCCAGGGCATGGGCAAGGCCTTGCCGAGCCTCGCGCTCATCGTAGCCAGGCTCGGCATCTTCCTCATCCTGCCCGTCCTTGCGCTGAGAGCGTCGGGGCTACTCGGCTTCGGGACATTCCTGGCCGTATTCGCAGCCTCGAGCGTTTTGGGAGGCGCGCTTTCGGTCCACGTGTTCAGGAATATGGCGCGCGGGCTTCCATCCATCAGCGCAGTCGGGATATCATCGTCGCCATGATCGACGCCAGGCGGCCAAGAATGAGCGAGGCTATCTCCTTTATTGAAAGCCGGCTGTTCGACGAGCTGAGCCTCGCCGCGATAGCAGAGACTGTAGGATTGTCGCCCTACCATTTCCACAGGACCTTCCAGGCGCTCGCCGGGGAGCCGGTCGGGGAGTACATAAAGAAGCGCAGACTCGACGCGGCCGCCTGCATGCTAGTCGATGGCGATAGCCGGATAATCGATATAGCGATGGAATGCGGATTCTCGTCGCAGGAGGCCTTCGCGCGCGCGTTCGCCAAGGCCTTCGGGTGGCCGCCCGGGGTATTCCGCAGGCTCAAGCCGCCGCGCAAGCGCTATCGTCGCCTCGATGCGCTCGGCGGCCAATCTGGGACGTTTCCCCCAGCCGAGCCCCGCTTCGAGACGCTTCCCGACAGGCGGGTATTCGGCCTGGGCAGGCGGGTCGTCCTCGACGGCTATGCCGGCGCGCGGACGATACTCGGG
>CAZKJA010000538.1:0-2191 GCA_964552925.1 uncultured Treponemataceae bacterium | reverse complement strand
TTCGCAGCAGGAGACCGTGGAATTGTCGCCGAGCATCGAGTGGATGAGCCTGGCGCCGTACTTGAGGGACGAGTTCGTGCCCATCACGAAGCGGACGGCCTTGCATCCATAGAACACGCGGCAACCATAGCCGACGATGCCATTTACCAGCTCCACTCCCTCGCCTATCTGCGTGCGCTCCGAGTCGCTGGAGTTGATAGTCAGGTTCTTGAGCTTGTTGGCGCCTTTGATATAGGCGCACTCGCCTATCATTGTATCCTTTATAATACGGTTGCTCTTGAGGATGCTGCCGGATCCTATTACACCATATTCGCCGCGGCGATGGTCGAACGAATGCTGCGTCATCTCCTTGAAGCGCTCCATCAGGACGGCGTCCTCGCGCCGCTTCGCCCATAGGTACGCATCGGCGCAAAGCATGCCGTCAAACGGCAGCACCGAGCGGCCGCCTGCCTCGTTCATAAGGTCGAGCCATACGCGGATATCTTCGCTCTCGCCTTCCTTCACTATGCCGTTGCCCCATTTGGCATGGTCCGTGGCATGGATCTCGTCGTTGTTCATCAGGATGCAACGATCCCCGACAATGTAGTGCGCAAGGTAGTTGCAGGCGTGTATCGCGCACTCGTCGCCTATGTCGCAGGAGATGATCCGGGAATTCGTGATGCCGGCGGATATCATCATGTCGTGGTGTTCGAGCACGACGCGCTGGAGGCGTCCGATCCTGACGAGGCCGGCGAACTCGCAGTTACGGATCAACGTGGCGTCGAAAGGCTGCCGGACCAGGATATTGCCCCAATCGGACGAGCGGTTGCCATTCTTGATCATGATCTCGACATCGAGCTGGGAGAGCGGCCGGTACGAATCGAGCGGCTTGCCTATTTGGCCGTTACGGAGGCGGTATTCATCCTCGCCTGGTTCCAGGTATTTCGAGGATATGAAGCCGTATCCCAGGACGGCCTCGGCGTGGACAAGAATGTCATTCATAGTGGCCCTCCACACCTCAATGGTACTCGCTGGCGTACTTGTTTTCAACAAGGAACGCGCCATCTCGTGGCTATACTCATTATTGACAAAGCGGATGGCATCGTGACATGGTAGCGAAATCATGGGCGAAACCGTGTACGCGGTAGAAGATCCGGCAGACCTTGATATTGAAAAGGCTGCTTTCGAAATATTCCCCCTCTTCATCGGCACCGCCAACGCGGTGTCCCGCAGGGAGTACGCTTCCGCCCTCGCGGACATCATCGGAGGACCTGGCGCCTTCCGGAAATACGTCGTCGGCAACGCGGGAGACCTTGTCACGCGCCGCGCCCACCTCCTCGAGGTTTTCAAGGACAACGTGAGGCTTCTCGTCGCCAAGACCTGGGTCGAAGGCAAGGACGAGGCGCGAAAGGAATTGGCATTGGCCGGCCTCGACACTCTTACCGGCATGGTGAGCGCCGAGGATTACCTGAATTCGATTCCCGCTTTCGTAGCCGTCGCGGATTCAGTGGCGGAACTGCTTTTCGGTGAAGTACCCGGCGATCCGGGTTTCATGGACTATGTCTTCCGCATCGATCCGCGGCTCGGCATTTTTTACTGGTACGTGGACCACCTCAGGGAGCAGGGAACCGTAGAGCCCGACCTGGCCCAGATTGAATTGCTCCTCGGTTCGTACGCCTTGGCCAGCTTCTAGCCCGGGCATCTCACAAAATCCTTGCGTACTTAGCCACAAAACGGTACACTTTGCAACAATATGCAGGGATGCGCCCCATAAGGGCGACAATGCCTCAAACACGTTATATTCTCGAGGAGGAAATCGATGAAACGACTAAGCACAGCCATGCTGATTCTTGCCGTTGTCGCGGCTTTCGCGTCGTGCGGAGCCCCGAAACAAACCTTCGTATCAATAGCGTCCGGTGGAACCGGCGGCACGTATTACCCGCTGGCCGGAGCGATGGCGGCAATCTGGAACGACAACGTCAAGGGAATGAACGCTTCCGTCCAGGCCACCGGCGCCTCGATAGCCAACGTGAACCTCCTCCGCGATGCCAAGGCAGACGTGATAATGCTCCAGAACGACATAGCGTACTACGCGGCAAACGGCGTGGAAATGTTCAAGGACAAGGCTTATCCCGACCTCAGGGGCATGGCGACGCTGTATCCCGAGACCTGCCAGCTCATCGTGCTCGCCGACTCCGGCATCATGACCGTA
>CAZKJA010000537.1:0-2193 GCA_964552925.1 uncultured Treponemataceae bacterium | reverse complement strand
GGAGCGACGCCGGGATCAGCCCGATTACGCGGGCCTTGCCGCTTTTATTTGAACAGCAATGAGTTTCATGAACCACTTGGCAAGGTGTGAGATATTCGGGCTAATCGAGTCCCAGGACCTTTAGCCTGTAGCGCAAGCGCCGCTCGTTTATTCCCAATTCCCTTGCGGCCGCGCTTTTGTTGTTCCCGTTCTTGTCGAGGGCTTTGGAAAGGAAGCCCCGCTCGAAGCCGTCCATAGCCTCGTCGTAATTTCCGATAGATGCCATGGGGGACTGGGATTCGGCGGGCTCGTCGCTGGGCAGGAAAATATCGGTCTCCGTCAGGTATTCCCCGCGGCACAACACGACGCCGCGCTCAAGCACGTTTTCGAGCTCGCGCACATTGCCGGGGAAAGCGTAGCGCATTATCCTGGACATGGCTTCGGCCGTGATGCCTTTGACGGCCTTCCTGTTCTTGGCCGCATTGCGCTTTATAAAAAACTCGACGAGGTACGGAATATCGCCACGGTGTTCCCTCAGCGGCGGCAAGGAGACCGGCACAACGTTGAGCCTATAGTACAGATCGGCCCGGAAATGTCCCGCCCGTATCTCGGCTTCGAGATCCCTGTTCGTCGCGGCGATAATCCTGACATCAGATTCATGGGGAGCATTCTCGCCTACCCGTTCGTACGATCCGAACTGCAGGACGCGAAGTAGCTTCACCTGGATTCCCGGGGGAACCTCGCCGATCTCGTCGATGAACAGGGTGCCGCCGTCCGCCAGGGCAAACCTGCCGGTGCGGTCGGCCATCGCCCCGGTGAACGCTCCCCTTACATGGCCGAACAGCTCGCTCTCGATAAGGTTTTCCTGAAGTGCCGCGATATTGACTGGCACGAAAGGCTTGTGCCGCCGCGGCCCCGCCATATGAATGGCCCTGGCCACAAGTTCCTTGCCGGTGCCGCTCTCTCCGGTTATGAGCACTGTCGAGGAGCTTTTCGCGGCCCGGGCTGCCATTGAAAGGACTTTTTCCATCTCGGGGCTATGAGAAATGATTGTCTGCGACCGCCCCTGGCCGAGGGCGTCGACGAGCGCGCGGTTCTCCCGCTCGATTTCATTCTTCTCCATCAGCCCACGGACAAGGTTGACGAGCTCTACTATGGAAGGCGGCTTGGGCAGTGAGTCATACGCGCCAATCTTCATAAGTTCGACGACAATTGTAATATCGTGCTCGCCGAGCACCAAGGCTATCTCGCAGGTCGAGCAAGCGGCTTTGAGGTACGCTATGCCGTCAGCGGCGCCCATCGGCACGGTTTCGGGATCGAGAAGCACAAGATCGATCTTCTCTCCGGCGACGACATCCTCGATAGCGGATTCCCCGGCATCCACCCTGAGCGTGCAACCGCCGATTTCCGCAACGGCCTCGCGAACCATTGCGGCTGTTGGTTCATCGACCAAAGCCAGGATTTTGAAGCTGTTTATTTCTTTCATTGTATGATCCGTCAGTTCACGGCCTCCTACGGATGATATACGCGGACAGCACTAGTATACGCTTCGTTGTATCTTTTAGCCATGCCATCGCAAGCGGGCGCCGGCTTATTTTGAACGGACCTTATGTTGACAAAATACTCCAGTCCGGTAAATAGTGTAAACATGAAGCGAAGGATGGTTATCTTTATCCTGTGTCTGTCTTTCTTTTCATCCTGCGCGCTCCTGAAAGCAGGCGATTACGCGTCGGACGTCTTCATGCGCGAGAGCGATCCGGCGCTCGCAGCGGCTGCCTTACCCACGATGATGAAGGCATCCGAGGCGCTGTACCTGGCCGATCCCAAGAGCGAAGCCAAAGCGCTCACAACTGCCCAACTCTACATCATGTACGCGAACGCCTTCCTCGACACTGAAGCCTTCCTTCTCCCGGACGACCAGTTCGACGCCAAGCGTGCCTTGTCGATACGGGCGAAGGCGCTGTATTCCCGGGCCACGGCCATCCTGGTACCAATCGTGGAAAAGCGTATCCCAGGCGCATTCGAGGCGGACTTCATGGAGGATCCGAAGGCAAAGGCTTCGCTGTCAAAGGTAGACAAGAAGGACGTCCCGCTCTTGTACTGGACCTCGGTGGCGGTTCTGGCGGCCTTTGCCGATGACCCGATGGATTTCGACAACGCGGGGCGGGCGGGCGGAGCCATAGCATTGTTCGAGAAAGCCAGGGAGCTTGATCC
>CAZKJA010000536.1:0-2198 GCA_964552925.1 uncultured Treponemataceae bacterium | reverse complement strand
GCCCAGACCACGGCCATCGCGCCGACGGGGACGATCGGCCTCCTGATGGATTGCGACACCACCGGCATAGAGCCCGACTTCGCGCTGGTAAAGTTCAAGAAACTCGCCGGCGGCGGCTACTTCAAGATAGTCAACAACTCCATTCCCCCCGCCTTGCGGGCGCTCGGGTACACCGAGGAACAGATCGAGGACGTCAGGCTGTACATGGTCGGCCGCGGTTCGCTCATGGGTGCGCCCGGGGTGTCGCTCGATTCCCTCCGCGCGAAGGGCTTGCCGGAAGAGGCCCTGGCCAAGGCCGACAAGGTGCTCAGGGACGCGATGGGCCTGGACGCGGCGTTCAACCCCTTCACTCTGGGACCGGAAGCCTACGACGCCGTCGGAGCCATCGCCGCCGTGCGCAGCGAACCAGGTTTCGACATACTCGCCTTCCTCGGGTATACGCCGGCCGACGTCGCCGCGGCCGAACTGTACGCCTGCGGCTCGATGGGCATCGAGGGAGCGCCGCACATCAAGAAGAGCCACTACGCTGTGTTCGACACGGCGACGCCCTCGGGCCGGACCGCCACCCGTTCCATTGCCTGGCAGGCGCACATATCGATGATGGCCGCGACGCAGCCCTTCGTGACGGGCGCCATTTCGAAGACAATCAACATGCCCGACTCGGCGAGCTTCGAGGACGTCAAAGGCGCGTACATGACGGCCTGGAAGAGCATGCTGAAGTCGATAGCGCTGTACCGCGACGGATCCAAGCTGTCACAGCCGCTGTCGTCGATAGCTGCCGGCGCCAATTCGCTAGCGGAAAGCCTCGTCGCGCTGCAGGCCGCCCCAGCCGAGCCGGTCGAAGCCGCCGTTGTCAACGAACAGGCTCCGTCTTTGTCGAACAAGCGGTATTCCCTTCCCAACCGCCGCATGGGGTACACGCAGAAGGCGAAGATAGGCGGACACTCGGTGTTCGTCCGGACCGGGGAATACGACGACGGCCGCCTCGGAGAAATCTTCCTCGACATGCACAAGGAGGGCGCCGCGTTCAGGAGCCTGCTCAACTCGTTCGCCATCGCCGTATCCCTCGGACTCCAGTACGGCGTCCCGCTCGAGGAATACGTCGACGCGTTCACCTTCAGCCGCTTCTAGCCGAACGGTATGGTCCAGGGGCACGAATACATCAAGATGGCGACAAGCGTGCTCGACTACGTGTTCCGCGACCTCGCCATCAGCTACCAGGAACGCTTCGACCTCGGCCAGATCAAGCCCGAGGACCTGAACGCGACGAACATGCAGAACGGCAAGGCAAAACAGGAGACGACCGCACGCAAGGCCCAGGAGACCGCCGATCGCGCCGCTCCCGCGCAGCAGGCGGCGAGGCCGAAAGACGACGCGAAGAAGGCAAGGATGAAAGGCTACGAGGGCGATCCCTGCCCCGTCTGCGGCCACCTCACATTAGTCCGCAACGGCACCTGCCTCAAGTGTGAGACATGCGGAAGCACTACAGGATGTAGTTAAGGAAAACAGGTGCTGGGTTTCGGCCCGGCGTCCCGCACTCAAGACGACTCCTGGACCATCCTGTACAGCATGTCCCCGCGGCGTACCTTGCGCTCCACGGGGAAGGACACTTCCATGCCGCGCGCGGCCGATCCGACGGTCGCGTCGAATACCCGCAGCTCCCCGGCGACGAGCGACAACGCGCCCGTCGTCGGCCCCGTCACGAGCAACTCGTCGCCCCGGCTTATCGTACCGGCTTCGATCATGAACGACGCGGCTCCGGCGTTCCTGAAGTAATTGACGCATACGCCCGCGTGCACCCGCTTCCTGGCGGCCGACGAACCGTAAAGGCTCGTCCATTCGCCCAGGCGCTGCCCCAGGTAGTACCCGTTCCAGAATCCCCGGTTGAAGACTGACGAAAGTCGCTCATCCCAGGCGGCGATCTTTTGAGGGCCATAACTGCCGTCCGTCAGGGACTCGAGCGCCTCGCGATAGCAGGCGACAGTTTCGCGGACGTATTCCGCCTTCCTGGCCCGCCCTTCTATCTTGAGGACGCGTACCCCCGAATCGAGCAGGCGGTCCAGGAAATGGATAGTCTTCAGGTCCTTCGGCGACAGAAGCCTCTCGTTGTCGACCTCAAGCTCGTCTCCGGTCTGGATATCGAAGAGGCGGTACGAGCGGCGGCAGGCTTGCAGGCACTCACCGCGGTTTGCGGAACT
>CAZKJA010000535.1:0-2203 GCA_964552925.1 uncultured Treponemataceae bacterium | reverse complement strand
GCGTAGGTCCTTCAACGGGAATGCCGACATCGCTCGCCCAGGGCGACGTTATGCAGGCGCGTTGGGGAACCCACGGCGACCATCCTGTCGTGGTGCTCGCCCCCGGCAACGTCAAGGAATGCTTTGAGCTCACTATCAAGGCGTTCAACATCGCCGAGGACTACAGGGTACCCGTCATAGTGCTCACCGACGAGGTGATAGGCCATATGCGTGAGAAAGTCGTCCTGCCGGATCCAAAATCGGTAAAGATTTCCAGGCGGGCCGCTCCGGAAACACCCGGCGGCTACCTGCCGTACAAGGCCGATCCCGACGGCGGCGTGCCGCCTATGGCGCCGTTCGGCGCCGGTTACCGCTTCCACGTCACCGGCCTCTTCCACGACGAGTCGGGTTTCCCGTCGAACAGGGGCGATGTCGCGGACGTCCTCCTCAGGCGGCTGCAACGTAAGGTCGACAAGGCCGAACCCGCGATACGCGACTACTTCGTCGAGTCGACCGACGACTGCGACGTCCTTGTCGTCGCCTTCGGCTCGTCGGCGATGTCGGCGCTGTCCGCCGTCAGGCAGGCAAGGGCGGCCGGGGTCAAGGCCGGCCTCTTCAGGCCCAAGACGATATGGCCGTTCCCCGAGGAACCGCTGCGCGAGCTTGCGTCTCGGGTCAAGCGGGTGATAGTCCCCGAAATGAACCTCGGCCAGTTGGTGTTGGAGGTGGAGCGGGTGGTCGCGGGCAAGGCCCCCGTCGGGCGCGTCAACAAGGTGAACGGTGAATTGTTCCATCCGGAAGAAATACTGTCCGTCATAATGGGAGGCCAACGATGAGCGACCTCCTCACGTATTTCAGGCAGAACAGGCTTCCGCATATATGGTGCCCGGGTTGCGGCCACGGCACAATCACCGGCGCTTTGGTGAGGGCGATCGCCAAGCTTAAGCTCGACAAGAACAGGGTCGTGGTGGTTTCCGGCATCGGCTGCTCGAGCAGGGCGCCCGGCTACCTCGATTTCGACACCCTCCACACGACGCACGGCAGGGCGATAGCCTTCGCGACGGGGATAAAGCTGTCGAGGCCGGACCTCAAAGTGATAGTGCTCACCGGAGACGGAGACTGCACGGCGATAGGCGGCAACCATTTCATCCATGCCGCGAGGCGCAACATCGACATCACCACAATCGTCATGAACAACAACATCTACGGGATGACAAGCGGGCAGTATTCGCCGATGACCCCCAAAGGGATGATGGGAACGACCGCTCCGTACGGCAACGTCGAGCGGACTTTCGACCTCGCCAAGCTGGCTATAGCCTCCGGCGCCACATACGTCGGACGGGCGACCTCGTACCACGTGCAGCTGCTAGGCGAACTCATAGAGAAGGCGCTCCTCAACAAGGGCTTCTCTATGATCGAGGCGGTTTCGCAGTGCCCGACCTACATGGGCCGCAAGAACAAGATTGGCTCTGCCGTCGACATGCTCACCTGGTTCAAGGAAGGCGCGGTAAACGTCAAGGCTGCGGCGGTTTTGGCCCCCGAGAGGCTCGAGGGCAAGTTCCTCATAGGAGAGCTGTACAACGAGAGCGCGCCGGAGTTCACCGCGGAGTATGGCGCCCTTGCCGACGGCGTCAGGCGCAAGTACGATGATTTCCAGGGAGAGGTACGCGAATGCGGACAGAATTCAGACTGAGCGGATCCGGCGGCCAGGGCCTCCTGCTCGCGGGCATCGTCCTAGCCGAGGCTGCGATACTCGACGACAAGAACGCCGTGCAGACGCAGAGCTACGGCCCGGAGGCGCGGGGCGGCGCGTCAAAGGCCGAGGTTGTGATCTCGGACACCGATATCGATTACCCAAAGGCCACCGACCCCGACTATCTACTCGCGCTCACGCAGGAGTCATACCGCATCTACGGCACGATGATGGGTAAGGGCCTTATAGTCGTGGACTCGTCTGTCGAGTTGATCGATGATATAAAGGCGAGGACTGTCCGCATCCCGATCCTGCGGACCGCCGCCGAGGATATAGGCAAGCGGGTCGTCGCGAACATTGTCGCCTTGGGCGCCCTCGCGGGAGTTTCCGGTATCGTGAGCCTCTCGACGCTCGAGCACGCGGTGAAGAATCGCGTTCCCAAGGGTACAGAGGAACTGAATCTAAAGGCCCTCCGCAAGGGCTTCGAGCTTGCGCTGTCCGCCAAGGCATGAGGAGAGTCCCGCATGAAAC
>CAZKJA010000534.1:0-2203 GCA_964552925.1 uncultured Treponemataceae bacterium | reverse complement strand
CGCCGTCTCGGTGGAATGGGCCATCAGTTTCTGGTGCATGACCTACCTGCTCAGCCTGACCGACAATTCACGCGATCTCGCCGCCGCCGGTACGACCTTGCTCGCACTGTCAATCGTTGCCGGGCGGTTCATTTCCAGCAGGGTCGGGCACAAGGTTTCGGAGGAAATCCGCCTGGTCATTGCGATGGTCCTGGTATTTGCCGGATTCCCCCTGTACTGGTTGCACCCAGGCACGGCGCTGACATTCGCCGGGCTTGTGCTCGGAGGCCTTGGCGCGTCGAATTTCTACCCGCTCATCGTCGCGCTAGCCCTCCGGCGGGCATCCGGCAACGCCGCGAAAGCGACCTCCTTCATTCCTGTCGCCTCGGGCTCGGCGATAGGGCTCGCACCGTTCCTATTGGGTCGCCTCGCGGATGTCATGGACATCCATACGGCCCTCTTGTACATTCCCATCGGCATGGCGATCATGTCCGCTGTGTTCGCGGGCGACCGTATAGCCCTGCGTTTCGAGCGCCGTTCCAGCCACCGACCCGACGAGGCTCGTATTGACTCGGGGCGAAAGCGCCTGTAGCATTTTCACCACAAGGAGTACGCACCATGATGGATTCAATTACCGATGTTCCCGGTATCCGCGTAGGACACGCGAACGACGAAAAGACCGCTCGCGGCGCGACGGTCGTGCTGTGCGAGACCGCGGTCACCGCGGGCGTCGACGTACGGGGAGGCTCGCCGGGGACGCGCGAGACCGATTGCCTCGATCCGGTGAACATGGTCCCCGCCCCGCACGCGATATACCTCGGCGGCGGCTCGGCGTTCGGGCTCGCCGGCGCCGGCGGCGTCATGCGCTACCTCCGGGACAACGACATCGGCTTCAGAGCCTATACCGCCATAGTGCCCATCGTGCCAGGCGCGGTCATCTTCGACCTGACGATCGGCGACCCGCTCGCCTACCCCGGCGAGGAGATGGGTTACGAGGCCTGCCGCAACGCCGGGCGTACGGTAACCCAGGGCAACGTCGGCGCGGGAACAGGCGCTACCATTGGCTGGGCCGGTGACTTTTCGCGCCGGATGAAGGGCGGACTCGGCACCGCGAGCGCCACCGCAGGCGACGTAGTCGTCGGCGCCATAGTCGTGGTCAACTGCTGGGGCGACGTGTTCGACCCGCTCACAGGCGAGGTCATCGGCGGTACGCTCAACGACGCAGGCGACGGATTCGCCGGTTCGCTCGAATTGTTGCGCAAAAGCCAAGTGAAAACGCCGGCCGCAGGGCTGACGAGCCACACAACGATCGGCGTTGTTGCGACCAACGCGATCCTGTCAAAACCGATGGCCAAGCGCATGGCGATGATGGCGCACGACGGTTTCGCCAGGGCTATCGTGCCGTCGCACACCGCCGGTGAAGGCGATTCCATCTTTGGCCTGGCTATGGGACAGGTGGAATCGAACATAAACCTGGTCGGGGCTCTTGCGGCCGAAGCGATGGCCCGGGCGGTGGCGAACGCGATAAGAAACGCGAAGTCGGCGTACGGGTATCCGGGTTACGAGGAAGTGCGGGAACGGATGAAGAAAAAATAGAATGGACAGTGCACTTAAGGCCGTCTCCCGTTTCCATGCGCAAACAGGGTAAATATCGCCACGGCCGGGCGTGTGGTAACGGGATGCGGATACGCGTATGCTTGCTACAGGCTGGCCAGAAAGAATTACCTCAAGGACAGGTGGCGTATACCTTTCGCATCTGCCCTGGCGCGATCTTACCGTTTCGCTCCGTTCAGGAGCGCATGCATATACCCCATGGCGTAAGCCATGCCCGCGTGCCAGGGCGCGGCGCAACTCATCTGCGGGGTGTGGTCGGGGATGAGGACTCCGTCGTATCCAAGTTCGGAAAGCAGGCTGACGACGCGATGCAGGTCAAGGTCGCCTTCGTCTATGAACACTTCCTTGTAATGGGGAGCCTTGCCCAGGACGTTGCGGAAATGGATGTAGGCGATCCGTTTCTGCCGTGCGTAACTCTCTATGGCCGCGTACACGTCGCCGCCTTGCATTTCCATGAGGGTGCCGAGACAAAGCTCTATGCCACAGGACGGAGAGGGGTGGGAGTCGATGAGCTTCTGGTACAGGTCAGGCCGGTAGACGAGCCGGGGCTGACCTCGGACACGCTCTAACGGGGGATCGTCCGGGTGAAGGGCCAAGACGACCCCCGCCT
>CAZKJA010000533.1:0-2210 GCA_964552925.1 uncultured Treponemataceae bacterium | reverse complement strand
CGGAACTCGTGCAGGAACTCGAACCCGTCCATGCCTGGCAGGTTGATGTCGAGGATCACTATGTCAGGGTCGAACGCTTCGGCGCCTCCGGCGTCGAGAAGGGCCAGCGCGGCCTCGGCGGATTCGGCCTGACGCGTCTCCATGCCTTCCTTTGACAGGTACAGCGCCACCAGATCGGACAGTTCCGCCACGTCTTCTATGATCAGGACCCTTGCCTTCATGCGTGCCTCATGTTCGCGAGTGTACACGGGTCTTCACGGGACGGCAATGCGGGATTACCGGACGACGGGTGGATATAACAGAATATTATCATCACTTCATGCGTTGTTTATAGGCTCCGCCCACGCCACCGGCGTATCCTCTGCTGGCGCGGGGGGTACTCCGCGCCGGAGGATACAAGCGAATGAAGAAACCGATTATCGTATTGATGGCACTGCTCGCCGTTGCGGCCCTGGCAGGCGCCCAGGAAACACTGAGCCTGGAACAGGCTGTGGAAACGGCATTGGCGAACAACGAAAGCCTTTCACGTTCCAGGATTGACCTCGAGGCAGCGGCGCGTGCCGTTGGCGTCTCGTGGAACGGCCTCGTGCCCGGGCTATCGCTGGGAGCCGGAACCTCCAGGCCGAACGACGGGGAGTCGGCGTCCTACGGGTTGGCGAAAGCGAGCCTCACGCTGTCACCGGGCCTGCTGTCATCCGGGAAGAAGGCCCGGCTCGCGTACGAGACGGAACTGCTCGCGTACGAGACGGCGAAGAGGGACCTGGAGCTGTCGGTCCGCAAGGCCTACCATTCCCTCGGCCTGTCGCGGAAGAATATCACTCTTATAGAGCAGAACATCGCCAGCGCGCAGAAGAGCTACGACCAGGCCGAGGCCAAGCGCAAGGCGGGGCTGGCCCCAGAGCTCGACGCGATGTCGGCCCTGGTGACGCTGGAGAAGCTCAAGCCGACGCTGGAGAGCGCCAAGCTTTCGTACGATAAAGCGCTCGATTCGTTCAGGATCCTGCTTGGCCTGGACGGCGACGCGAACGTGGATATCGCGTCCTCACTCGAGACTGAAATCAAGACAGTCGACATCACCGGCATTTCCGCCGTCCCACCAAGCGTGGCCGCCCTCGAGAAGCAGCTCGCCCAGGCCCGCGCGGCCCTCTCCGACGCCAGGCTTTCGGTCTACTCGCCGAGCCTGTCCCTGTCGGCCTCGTACCAGCCGACGTACGCGATGGAATCCTGGTCCGACTCTGGCTCGGTGACCGCGTCGCTCAGTTTTTCGCTCGACAGCCTGATGCCTTGGTCGAACGCCCGCAGCGCCGCGTCCACCGCGGAAGACACGGTAACCAAGCTGGAGAGCCAGCTGGCAGCGGAAAAGAAAAGCACATCCATGGAGATACGTTCGCTCGTCAAGCAGATTGCGCAATCGTTATCTGCGCTGGAAAGCAGGCGCCTGAACGAAACGCTCGCCGAGAAAACGTACAGGCTGACGGAAGAAGCGTACCGCCTTGGCACCAAGGACATCCTGCGCCTGCAAAGCGCCCAGGACAGCTTGTCCCAAGCCAGTCTAGACGTTTCCCAGGAAGCTTATACGCTGCAAGCGGCCATCCTCGATCTAGAACTAATCGTGGGCGTCCCCTTCGGGACGCTCGGGAGGCAATCGTGAAGAATCGCAATATTGCAATCATAGTCATATTCCTTGCCATCATAGCGGCCGTACTGCTTTTGCCGGGCTCGGCAAAGAAAGGCGTCGCGGGACCAAGCGGCCCAGGCCGCCCGAGCGGCATTACCGCTGCCGCTCCCGCCGGCGCCGCCAATACTCCAGGCTCCGCCGGCAGCTCGACGTTCTCGGTGAGGACGGCCGCGATAACCCGGCGTACGATACAGGAATATATAGAGGTCAACGGGAATATAGTCATCGACGCGAGCGTCAAGGTATACCCTCAGGTAGCCGGCGAGGTTCGGTCGGTACGGGTAGCGCTCGGATCCCAGGTGGCGAAGGGCCATCTCATAGCCGAGATCGACCCTTCCACCCCAGGCAACGCCTACGCGATCAATTCCGTATACGCGCCTATCGCCGGCACCGTAATTTCGTCTCCAATGCCCGTCGGCTCCACGGTCACCACCTCGTCCGCCATCGTGGAACTTGGCGACGTCGCCGACGTCGAGATTGAGACGATGATCCCGGAGCGCTACGTCGGCGTACTCAAGTCGGGGCTCAAGGC
>CAZKJA010000532.1:0-2214 GCA_964552925.1 uncultured Treponemataceae bacterium | reverse complement strand
GCCGCGCGCGCCGCCAGCGGGGCGAACTCGCCGGGATGCGGCGTCATAAGCAAGGGGGACCGCCTCGGCGTCCTCTGCCCGGCGGCGACCATCCTGATGGCGTCGGCGTCGAGCACGAGAGGCAGCTCGGCGTCCCAGAGCCCGTCCAGGGCGTGCCTGTTCGCCTCTTCCGTCCCCCAACCGGGACCGGCGACCACCGCCGCGAAGCTCCGGCTGCCCGGATCGGATACCGGCCGCACCATCTGCGCGGTGAGCAGGGAGGAACAAATGTCAACTATCGCGTCGCGGACGACGAGTGTGACGCTACCCGCGCCTCCCGCGGAGCCGGCTCGGGCGCACAGCGCGGCGGCTCCCGTCGAGCCTATGGAGCCGGCGTATACGGCGAGAGCCCCCCGTCTGCCCTTGTGGCAATCGGGATCGAGTGCTGGCAGGCGGGCGCCGAGGTCCTCGGCGGCGAGCAGCGCTATTCCCGATCCGGCGCCCGCCGAGCGGGGGAATACGCCGCCGACGGGGACGATGTTCCCGGAAAACCGGCGCCAGCCCGGGTAGTACAACTCGGCCTTCACCGGCGCCACGCAGAGCGTCGCGACGGCTGCCAGGGGAGGCTCTGGATCGGTTTCGAAGGCCAAAGGAGTGCCGATGCCGGAGGGAACGTCTATCGCGACGATATTCTGCCGCCGTGAACGAGCCAAAGTCGCCAATTCCATGAAGGCCGGGCGCACAGGTCCGTGGAAACCTATGCCGGCGATTCCATCGAGGACGATGCCGGCTTCTTCCACGACGCGTTGCGCGGACGGATCGCCGGACTGCATGATTGTGACTCCCGCGAGCTGCGCTTCCGCGAGCCGTCGGCCGCAGGCGCCTTCGGGTCGCCCGGCGACCACGGCGACGAGCCCGGTCCAGCCTTCGAACGCCAGATGGCGCAGTACCGCCAGGGCGTCGCCGCCGTTGCTGCCGAGCCCGCAGAGCGCCAAGGCCGGAACATCCGATTTCCGCATGGCCTCGAGAAGGGCCGGATTCGACACTATCCAGGCGCTCATCCCGGCTGACGCGGCCTCCATGAGCATATCCCCGGAGAGCCTGTAACGATCCTGTATTTCCCTGTCCAATTCGAGTGCCGCGCCAAAATGGACGAGTGCTCTCATTGAGCCAGGCCTCCAATCATCTTGTCGAAACGCCACCAGACGAAACGGGCCTCGTAGGGAGCGCCCAGCACCGCCGACAGTATGCCATCGGGCGACAGCGAAAAGGCGGTATAGAGCAGTTCCTCCGGATCGATCCTCAGGGAAAAGCGCCTGAGCGACTTTGTACCCATGTCGAACAGGCCAAAATAGGTGGCTCCGTCTTCGTCGGCCGCCGACAGGAAAAGGGTATTCGAGGCCGCGCCCGAGAGTTCCCAGGCCCTGGGAACGGCCTTTTCCCCGGCCTTGCGCTCGACTACCGATTCGAAACCCGGCAATTCGTAGCGGTCCGTGTACGAACCGGTCGAACCATCCATGATCCACGCCCAGGACGAAGAGAATTCTATCCCCGACTGGCTGCGGGTTTCCTGGTCGATTATCTCGCGGTAGTAATCGATCTTGAGTATGAGGCCGGAACCGTCAGGCGACGAGATTATACCGTCCATGGAGGCGATTGAATCGGCCTCCTCGTTGGGATGCGGCAGCTTGTTGCGGTTGATGGTCACTGTCGACAGCAGAGTTCCCCGCGGATCGAAACGGAAGGCGCTCCAGCCGACGCCGGTGAGGGTCACGACTATGCAGTCGTCGGAGGCGCTCATGAAGAGGCCGGTCAACCGGGGAAACGGCGTGCCCCCGACGCCTTCCTGCCCAAGGTAATCGAGGTACTCGCCATCGCGCGAGAAGCGCAGCACAACGTACTCGAGGCTCGCCTTCATGGTGTCGTCGTACGAGCGCCTTCCATCGGGTACCCGGTCCTCGACGAAGATTGTCCGCTTGGAGTCGACGGCGATTTCCCCGGGTGACGAGAATGGATACGAGCGGGCGGTTCGCCCCTGCGCGGGGGCTCCATACTCGGCCGACTTGAGCGACAGCGGAGGCGGGTTTCGCTCGGGATTGTAGACCATCGCGAGCAGATCGCCGAACGATGACAGCGTGAGAACCTTGGCGGCGTTGCCGTTGGCGACGAAGAAGATGCCGTCGCGCATTGCGAGCCTGGTCTTCTGGGGAGGAGCCTTTCCTTCAAGGTTGAACA
>CAZKJA010000531.1:0-2217 GCA_964552925.1 uncultured Treponemataceae bacterium | reverse complement strand
CCTCATCGGTACGTGGGACGGGGCGTTCACGCTCTACTTCGAGAGCGGGACGAAACCTGCCGTACGTTTCGTGTACAGGCACGATGGAAAAACGCTGTACCTGGCCTATTTGCCGCCCGAACTTGTGAAAAGCGCGGTACTGACGGCGCCTGAAGGTCTCCAGACGACCGCATTCCTGACCGGTACCAGGTAAACCGTGGCCTTCGTGCAATTTACCGGCGTTTCGCTCGCGTTCGGCGCGCGGGATATCCTGCAGGATGCCGCCCTGTACATGTCGGGCGGCACCAAGGCGGCGCTCGCGGGGCCCAACGGCGCGGGCAAGACGACCCTGCTGCGGATAGTGGCCGGCACCCTGGCGCCCGACTCGGGCGACCGCGCGGTCCAGAAGGGCACGCGCGTCTCGTACCTGCCCCAGTCGGGCGTCTCGTACGCCGGCTGTACGGTGTACGACGAGGCCGAGAAGGCGTACGGGGCCGTTGAAGCCTTGGTAGGGGAACGCGATAGCGTCGGTTCGCGCCTCGAAAACTCCAAGGAAGGCGACGACGACCTCGAGCTTCTTCTCGAGTCGTACCACCATCTCGACGAGACCATAGAAGGCTCCGGTTACTGGCGCCGCAAGGACCGCATACGCGAGGTGCTCGAAGGTCTCGGTTTCAAGCCTGAAGACGGCGACAGGCGGGTCGAGGAACTGTCCGGCGGATGGCAGATGCGCGTCGCCCTGGCCAAGGTGATCCTCGAGAACCCCGACATCATGCTCCTCGACGAGCCCACCAACTATCTGGACCTCGAGGCCCGCGACTGGCTTGAGGACTATCTGCGCGCGTTCGCTGGCGGCTTCATAGTCGTCTCGCACGACCGCTCCTTCCTTGACTCCACGGTCAAGGAGGTCTACGAGCTGTGGAACGGCAAGCTCACCCGCTACCCCGGCTCGTACACCGCGTACGAGAAGAAGCGGGCCCAGGAGCTCGACACCCTGTTCAAAGCCTGGGAGGCCCAGCAGGAGGAGACCGCCCGCCTCGAAGACTTCATCCGCCGTTTCCGTTACCAGGCGTCAAAGGCCACACAGGTCCAGTCGAGGATCAAGCAGCTTGAGAAGGTCGTCCCCATAATAGTGCCCGAGGGTATGAAGCGCGTCCATTTCCGCTTTCCGCCCGCTCCGCATTCAGGCCGCATAGCGCTGACCCTCGACGGCGTCAGGAAGTCGTACGGCACCAAGCGGGTGGTCGACGAGCTGTCGATGACCATAGACGCGGGGTCGAAGATCGCCTTCGTGGGCCGCAATGGCGCCGGCAAGTCAACGCTTATGCGGCTGATCGCGGGCGTCGACCCTGAGCATTCCGGTACAATACGGCTGGGGACGGGAATCACCGTCGGGTATTTCTCGCAGGATGTATCGGACGCCCTCGACGAGTCGAGGACAGTCGAGGAGGAGGCGTCATCGGCCTGCCCGACCAGGTTGCTGCCCGGCATCAGAAGCCTCCTCGGGGCCTTCCTGTTCCGCGGCGACGATATCGAGAAGCCGGTGAGGGTGCTGTCCGGCGGCGAGCGTTCACGCCTTGCCCTGCTCAAGATGCTGCTTCACCCCGCCAACCTCCTTGTGCTCGACGAGCCGACGAACCACCTCGACCTGGACTCCAAAGACGTCCTCCTCGACGCGCTCAAGCGATTCGACGGAACTGTGCTGTTCGTATCCCACGACAGGTTCTTCATAGAGGAATTGGCCGACAGGGTCCTCGAGCTGTCATGCGGCGCATCGCCCAGGCTGTACTATGGCGACTACGCGTATTACATGTCCAAGAAAGCCGAGGGCGATTCGCCCCGGGGCAACGCCGGCGGCCCGGGCTCCCGGACTTCGAGCGGCCTTCCGGTCGCGCCGAAGGACGCAAAAGCCTCGCGCGAAGAGGACAAGAAGCGGAAGGTCGAACGCAACAGGCTCAAGAAGCGGGAAGAGGAGATACTCGCCCGACTCGAGGCGATCGACCGGGAGCGCGCGGAAACGGCGCATTCGATGGGCCTGCCGGAAAACTACTCGGAGGGCTCGAGGATGAAGAGCTTGCAGGCATCCTCCGACGCGCTCGGGGAGGAATCCGCCAGGCTCTCGGCCGAGTGGGAGACGATCGCGTCGGAACTCGAAGCCTACGCCGACCTGGAGCAAGGCGGCTGAGGGGTATTCATCCATCATTGATTGAAAAATAAACGAGCTCTCATCAAGTTCTG
>CAZKJA010000530.1:0-2223 GCA_964552925.1 uncultured Treponemataceae bacterium | reverse complement strand
GTCAACGAGGCGATCGACGGGGGGCTGGTGTCGATCCACTGCCTGGAAGGTACCGAGGACGCCGAGAGCGACCCGACGGTCGCGGCGTTCGGATTGGTCGGCGGAAGGCTGGGCCTGCGGCTCAAGCTGTGGATGCAGTACACAGATATCGCCAAGGTTCGCAAACGCGGCGGCGGCCTGGAACGCAAAAGGGTCGGCGGGTGCATGGCCTGGGAGATGGACGGCTCGGTGTCGTCGAGGACGGCCGCCTTCGACCGCGACTACCTCGACAGCCCTGGCTCCGGCCGTCTCTACCGCACGCCGGAAGAGGCGCTCGCGCTGGTTACGCCATTCTACCGAGCCGGGTGGCAGACGAGCGCCCACGCGATAGGCCCCAGGGGCATAGAGTCGATACTCTCCGCGTACGAACGCCTCATGGGTCCAGCGGGCGACCTCGAAAACCGCTCAAGGATGCGGATCGACCACTTCGAGTTCCCGAGGCCTGACCAGGTCGAGCGCGCCGGAAGGCACAATCTGGTGCTGACGGTCCAGCCGGGCTTCACCTGGGCCGACCAGCGCTACATCCACTCCTACGAACGCGCCCTTGCCGAAGAGTTGCGGGCCAGGCAGTGCCCCCTGCGCTCCCTGGCGGACGCGGGTTGCGTCCTGGCCTTGTCGACCGACGCTCCGGTACAGCCGCTCAACCCCTTCCTGCAGATAGCCGGCGCCGTCGATCACCCGGTGCCCTCCGAGCGGCTGACAATGCACGAGGCGCTCAGGGCGTACAGCCGGGCTGGCGCCTGGTCGGCCTTCGAGGAACGGGACCGCGGCACCCTCGCCGTCGGCAAGTACGCCGATTTCGCGCTCCTCGACGCGGATCCCTTCCAGGTTCCCGCCGGGCGGCTCCCGGACATACGCGCGCTCGGGACCTGGCACGAGGGACGCCGATTGTCCAAGTTGCCCGCGGACATCACGGGCTTCGCAGCCAGGATTCTCACCACCAGGAGGAGGCCCGCATGAGAGAGGGAACCGGAACAAGACTGAGTTTCATCCAGGCGACGAGCATCATCGCCGGGTACGGCATAGGCGGCGGCGTTCTCGCCGTTCCCTTCCTCGTATCGCTCAACGGCGTCGCCGTGTCGCTCGCCGTAATAGCGCTCGCCTACGGGGCCAGCCTCGTGCTGCACCTGCTCATAGGTGAATTGTCGGCGGGCGACGGCACAGGGAAGCAGATGGTCGAATTGTACCGGAAATACCTGTTCACCGGGAAATTCGGCGCGGCGTTCACATGGATATTCTTCGTGGTGATGGGCGTGGTGTTCCTCGCAAATCTGGCCGCCTACGTGGCCGGTGGCGACGAGGTGCTCAGGGAGAGCCTCGGATTGGCTTCCCCGTGGGGTTCGGTCGCCTTCTACGTGGCCGCCGCGGCGATCGCGGCGCTCGGGCTCAAGGTGCTCGGCATAGCGGAGCAATGGGCCGTCACGACGATGGCGATCCTCTTCGTGGCCTTGGCCGTCGCGACAATAGTCGTCAGGCTCGGCGCCGGTGGCCCCGCGGCCGCCTGGAGCGTCGCCGCCACCGCGCCGCTGCCTGCCCCTGAGCGCCCGATGGCTCTCTTCGGCATGGCGATGTTCTGCTTCGCGGCGTTTTTCTCGGTGCCCCAGGCTGTCGTCGGGCTTTCGGACAGGCCGCGCCTGATTGCCAAGGCGATCACCGCGGGCCTCGGCATCAACGCCGTGATCATAGTGCTCGTCACCGGCATGTCGCTTATCGCCTCGGACAGCGTCACCCAGATAGCGACCGTGGGCTGGGCCCGTACGCTCGGGCCATGGGCCGAAGTCACCGGCACCGCCTTCGTCATCCTCGCGATGCTGACCAGTTACTGGTCCATATCGTTTGCCCTGTCGACCATGGTAGAGGAACGGCTCAAGGTACCGCGCATCACGGCCTGGCTCATCGCCACCCTGCCGACGCTCGTCATTGCCCTGGCCGGCTTCAGCGGCTTCCTCGGCTTCATGCGGACGGCGGGAGGAGGCATCGCCATACTCGTCGCCGTGCTGTTCCTGCCAACCTACTACCGGTACCGACGGACCGTCGCCGGGTGCGCGATACTGCCGCGCTTCATGGACGGATCATGGGTCGCTTGGGTGGTGGCGATAGCGTACATAGCGATGGCCGTCGGATCCATGGTGACTATCCAGTGAAGATGCGCCTGGGCGGAGCGGGTTAAAATGACAGGGGGGC